>NZ_JBHWZS010000036.1:0-45307 GCF_042728155.1 Streptomyces sp. NPDC060209 | reverse complement strand
GGCCCGCACACCGGTGCGGGCCTGCCGGCGGTCGTGCGTGTGTTCTGTCGTGAGATGCGGTCGGTTCAGCGCGTGGCCGGTACCTGCGGAGCCCCGGCTGAGAGGGCGTCGATCACGGCGTCGGCGAGTTGACCGGCGGTGGGTGGGGTGCTCGGAAGGTGAACGCCCCGGGCCCTTCGCCGTTCTCGCGGATCAGGGCGACGCGGTCCATCGCCTCGTCGACGCTCGGACGATGCCCGGCCGGGACCCACCACATCGCCAGGTGGAACTCGGCCAGACGCTCGAACCATTCGCGGCGGCGGGCCAGCACCTTGAGGTGCTCACTGCGGTAGGTGTAGTCCCGCAGCGCTTCGACCGATTCCCAGACCGAGCAGTTGATGATGAACAGATCGTCGTCGTTCTTGGGGCGCAGGCTCGTCGCGTCGGCTCCGTCGTCGTCGACCATGCGCCAGACGAAGCCGGGGGCCCCGTCGGCGAGGGCGTTGATCTCCGGGAGCTGCGCGACGAAGTCGGCCAGTTGGGGACTTCCGAGCGGGGCGAGTGTTCGCCCGACGTTGACCTGGGCCAGTTGAAAGTCGTTCACGGGGCCAAGCATGCCCGGGTAAACCTCTAAAGTCAACGAATACTGTTTTTAGACTTCTCCGGCGATCCTGAGGGCGACACAGCACCCTTCCGGGAGCGGATCCATCGCCGCGCTCCACTCCTGACCGTCAGGCATTCCGGCGAGCAGGCCCTCGATCCCGGCCAGATTCATCCCGCAGACCAGGGCGGGGAACTGATCGGCCAACGCGTGGAACGGGCAGTTGTTCAGTCGCAGCTTCTCGCCGTCCCAGAACGGCTGATAGCCGCGTGACCGCATGATCTCGACGGGATCGGCCTCGCTGCCCGAGGCGCCACCCTCGGCCTCCCCGGCCGCCCTTGCCGCCGCCTGCAGCTCCCGGTCGAGCCCGGCCCGCTCCACCACCTCGGCGAGCAGCCCGCTCGCCGTGTCGTAGGAGCGGGGCGGCACGGACACGGCATGCTCACCCTCGGCTCGCCGGTACATCTTCGAGGGCCGCCCGGCCCCCGGTCCGCTGCGCCCCGAAAGCCGCCGGAAACACACCTCGAGCAGCCCGGCCTCGACCAGCTTGTCCAGGTGGAACGCGGCCAGTGAGCGGGAGACCCCAGCCGCTTCGGCCGCCGCGTCCCGCCCCACCTCGCCCGGTGTTCCGATGACGTGCCGGTACAGTCCACGCCGCACCGGATCAACCAGTACGCCCAACGCCTCGAGGGCGGCATCCTCACTGCTCACGGCGTAATTCTATAACCAACGGTGATTGACGCCGATGTCGCACACTGCCGCCCGCGGTGCCGCCTATCTCTCCGCAGACGTCGCGCGCCGGGTGATCGGTGAACTCAAACGGGGCGCGACGGGCCGCATGACCCGCGCGGCCACCTCACGGGCCCGCGTCGGCGCGCTCACCGGACGCGAACGCCAGGTGCTCGCCCTTCTCGGACAGGGCCTCTCCAACGCGGAGATCGCCACGCGCCTGCATGTGGTGGAGGGCACGGTGAAGAGCTACGTCAGCGCGGTCTTCACGGCGCTCGGGGTACGCAACCGGGTCCAGGCCGCGATCATCGCGTACGAGACCGGTCTCGTGGACCAGGAGCGGTGAAGGCGGGGCTTGTGCCGGTTCGGAGCGGCGTGTCCCGAAGGCGACCGGCCCGGCCAGGGCGGGCAGTCATCGACACGTGCACTGCTGGACGGTGATGCCGGTCGGAGAAGGAGCCGGACGCACCGGCCCCGAACTGTGGTCGCCCGCTCGTCCGTTGTCGTCCGCGCCGGCCCCGTCGGCGCGGACGGTCCGGCGTCTGCCGACCTGTCCGGCCCACCGACCGGGATGGGGGCGCGTGCCCGGCGCATGGGGGCTCGGCGACATGTCCGTGTGTAACGGGAGTACGCGGGCGCACTCCTGGGGCTATCCGAAAGTGCCTGGTTCATATCAAGTTCTACCGGCACTATAGGGACATCGGGGTGGCTGGATATATGCGTAGGCTGCCGGTTGGCATATTCCCCGGGCCATTGAACTTCCTCGCGGCCGAGTGAGTGCTTGTAAGTAATCAGTCGAATACTCGCCGTTCGTAGCCCCGGGTCCTCTAATGTGATCGGCGTGAACGGGTACATCGGGTTAACCGTGGATCGGTCATAGGTCGTCGGCGGCATGCGGAGGCGTAACGTATCTCCGTTCCGCACGACCGGGATCGGACCGCGGGGGCGTGTTGGGGGCTCGATGGTGTGTCGCGGAAAACGACCGACGCGATATGCCCGGACATCACTGATGAACATGTCGTGGAAAGCGTGAGAACAGGTGGGGGACGGCCGTGACCAATCCTTTCGATGACGAGTCGGGACGGTTCGTGGCGCTGGTCAACGACGAGGGTCAGTACTCGTTGTGGCCCGCGCATATCGACGTTCCGGGCGGCTGGCGCGCCGACGGGCCGGAAGGGTCGCGTCAGGAATGTCTCGACGTGATCGAAGGCGCCTGGACCGATATGCGCCCCGCCGGCCTGGTGCGGGTGACGGGGGTCGACGCCGGCTAGGCCGCGGCCGCGCCGCCGAAGGCACCTCCCAGGTCGAGCCGCGTTTCGGTACTCCTGCTGATCGATTTCGCTCTCGCTCGAGCGGAATCGATCAGACATGAACGGATAACCGTCGCGCCTTGCTCGCGGGTGCTCATGCCGTCTTCATCTGGCGTTCATAAAACATCGATGGGCTGCCCTGTGGCCACCCCTCGATGTGTGAAGACAACGCGGCCTCCTGCCGGACGGTCATGCCCGGTACGAGATTCCGGCCGCGCCTGACGCCTTACGCGCGGCGACGTCCCTCTCCGCTTACTCCGGCACCGGCGTCGACGATCGGTGCTCCGGCGCGGTCGGTTTCACCCGGCCCTTCTTCACCGTCCCCGAAATCTCTCCCCAAAGGTGTGGACCGGCATGCAGGAAAACCGTTCTCTTCCGACCGACGCGGTTCCCGAAGAGTTTCTCGAACTGACCACGGCGCAGCAGGGCGTCTGGTACGGGCAACTCGTCGATCCGGGCAGCCCGAAATACAACATCGGGGAATGCTTCGAGATCCACGGGGACCTCGACGAGGAATTGTTCGCCGCGGCGCTCGGCCGGGCCGTCGCCCTGTGCGACAGTCTTCACCTCGATTTCGTCGTCCGGGGCGAGACGGTGCGTCAGCGCGTGGCTCACCGGCCCACGGCCGACACCGACCGGCTGCACCTGCTCGACCTGTCCGGCGCCGATGACCCCGCCGCCGCGGCCGAGCGCTACATGGCCGACGACATGGCAACCGTCGACCGGCTCGACGCCCCGCGCCACCACCTCGCGCTGCTGCGCCTCGGTGCCCGGCTGCACTACTGGTACGTCCGCTTCCACCACATCGCCGTCGACGGCCTCGGCGGCGCCGTCTTCGGCCGCGCGGTGGCCGAGCTCTACGGGCGCGCCGTACGCGGTGAGGACCTCGCCGCCGTCGAGTTGCCCGCCGCCGCACCGCTGCGCGACCTCGTAGCCGACGAGACGGCCTACCTCGGGTCCGACCGCTACGAGGCCGACCGCGCCTACTGGACCGGCAAGTTCGCCGACCTGGCGGGCGCAGGCGCGGCGGATGAGGCAGGCGCCGGGGAGGGTGCGCGCCCGCGCGGCGGCCCGGCGCTCATCCGCCGGCGCACCGACGCTCCGGCGCCGGCCGCGCCCGCCGGAGCGGACGTCCGGATGCACACGGGCGAGACCCTGCCCGTCGCGGTGCTCGATGACCTGCGCGGGCTCGCCGCCGGTCATCGCACCAGCTGGACCGCCGCCCTCGTAGGCGCGGTCGCCGCCTACGTCAGCCGGGCCGGCGGGACGCAGGACGTCACTGTGGGCCTCGCCTCCAACGGTCGTCACGGCGGGCTTCGGCACGTCGTCGGCATGACCGCCAACATCCTGCCGCTGCGTCTGACCGTCACCGCCGACATGACGGTCGGCGCCCTCGTGCGCGCCGTCGCCGACGAGATGCGCGGCGCCCTGCGTCATCGCCGCTTCTCCCGCGAACAGCTCGCCCGTGAGATGAACATGACCGACGGTGCGGGGCACCTGACCGACGTCGTCGTCAACATCATGGGATACGACTACGACCTCGACTTCGACGGCAGCCCCGCCCCCTCACGTGTGCTGTCCATCGGCCCGGTCGGCGACGTGTCCCTCTTCGTCTCCGAACGGGCCGCCGGAAAAGGGCCGTTGATCGGCTTCGACGCCAACCCGGAGCTGTACCACCCCGAGGACGTGCGGCTGCTCCAGCAGGCGGTCGTCTCCTTCCTGTCGACTCTGGCGGACGCGGACGCCGGCACGCTCCTCCGTGACCTGCCGTTCCTCGACGACACCGAGGCCGGGGCGCTGCTCGAACAAGGGCGCGGCGCGGAGCTGCCGGCCGGGAGGACGGCCGCGAGCCTGCCGGAGGCGTTCGGTGGGCAGGCGCGGCTGACCCCGGACGCCCCGGCGGTGGTGGACGGTGCGGTCACGCTGTCGTACCGGGAGCTGGCACGGACTGCGGACGACCTCTCCGGCACCCTGGCCCACTCGGGCATCGGCGCCGAGGACGGCGTCGGCGTCCTCGTGGGCCGCTCGGCGGCTGTGGTGACCACCACTCTCGGCGTGGTCGGCGCGGGCGCCGCGTACGTGCCGATGGACGCGGCCTGGCCGGCCGAACGGCTCGACCGCGTGGCCGAGGCCGCCGGCGTGCGCGCTCTGGTGGTCGACGAGGCGGCCGCCGGACACCCCTGGGTCGTGAAGGCGGCAGTCACCCTGCCGGTGATCGTCGTCGACGGTCTCGGCGACGTCATGGGCGGCGCCCCGCGCTCGCCGAGACCGCTGCCGGGAGTGACCGGCGCCGACCGGCTCGCCTACGTGATGTTCACCTCCGGTTCCACCGGTCTGCCCAAGGGCGTCGGTGTCACGCACGCCGACGTTCTCGCGCTGACCGCCGACACCACCTGGTCGGACGGTGCGTGTGAAGCGGTGCTGCTCCACTCGGCCTACGTGTTCGACGCCTCCACCTTCGAGATCTGGGTGCCGCTCCTGAACGGCGGCTGTGTGGTCGTCGCGCCCGGCGGCGTCCTGGACGCGCCGGCCCTCGGAGAGGTGGTGAACCGGCACGGGGTGACCGCCCTGTTCCTGACGACGGCTCTGTTCAACGTGGTGGCCGAGGCCGACCCCTCGGCGTTCACAGGGCTGCGCCTTGTCGCCACGGGCGGCGAGGCCGCCACCCCGGGCCTGATGCAGCAGGTGGCCGAGGCCGCGCCCGGCACACGCGTCCTGCATGTCTACGGGCCCACCGAGACCACGACCTTCGCCACCCGCCACCAGGTCGCCGCGGGCGAGCCGGGCGTGCCGCCCATCGGCCGGGCCCTCGACGGGATGCGCCTCCATGTGCTCGACGGCACCCTCGGGATGGTGCCGCCCGGCGTCGTGGGGGAGCTGTACGTCAGCGGCCGCGGCGTCGCCCGCGGCTACCTGGGCCGCGCCGCGCTGACCGCCACCCGGTTCGTCGCCGACCCGTACGACGCGGGCGGTGGCCGCATGTACCGCACGGGCGACCTCGTGCGCTGGACCGCGCGCGGCGACATCGAGTACGTCGGACGCGTCGACGGGCAGGTCAAACTCCGCGGATTCCGCATCGAGCCCGCCGAGATCGAGAGCGCCCTGCTCACCGACCCGGATGTGCGCGCCGCCTGCGTTGTGGTCCGCGAGGACATACCCGGCGACCGGCGCCTCGTCGCCTATGTCGTGGGGACACCCGGCACCCGGCCGGACGACGCCGCCCTCGCCCGCCGTGCAGGACGCACGCTGCCCGCGTACATGGTGCCTTCCGCGTTCGTCCTCCTCGACGCGCTGCCCCTGAACGCCAACGGCAAGGTCGACCGCCGCGCCCTGCCCGCCCCTCGCGCCGCAGCGACCACCGGCCGCGCCCCGCGCACCGTCTATGAGGAGGCCCTGTCCGGCCTCTTCGCCGATGTCCTGGGCGTGGAGGCCGTCGGCATCGACGACAACTTCTTCTCCCTCGGCGGCCACTCGCTGCTGGCCACCCGCCTCACCGGCCGGGTGCGGGCCGCCCTGGGCGCCGAACTCGGCATGCGCACCCTCTTCGACCACCCCACGGTCGCCTCTCTCGCCGCCGCCCTCGACACCACCGTGACGGCCCGGCCGGCCCTCACCCCGCAGCGACGACCGGAGGCGGTGCCGCTCTCCTACGCGCAGCAGCGCCTCTGGTTCCTCAACCGGTCCGAGGGCCCCAGCGACACCTATACCGTCCCGCTGGTCCTCGAACTCGAAGGCCCCTTGGACACGGACGCCCTGCGCGGCGCCCTGACCGACGTGGTCGCCCGGCACGAGAGCCTGCGCACGGTCTTCGCCGAGCACGACGGTGTGGCCCGCCAGGAAGTCCTGGACACATCCGCCGCCGCGGCGCTCGTCCCCCTCGTCATCGAGGTGCCCCCGGCCGGGGAGAACGCCGACCCCTGGGCCGAGGACACGGTGCGCCGCCTGTCAGCGGTGCCGTTCGACCTCACCGGCGATGTCGGCGTCCGCGCCCATCTGCTCCGCCTGGGCACCGCTCGCCATGTCCTGGTCCTCGTACTCCACCACGTCGTCGCCGACGGCTGGTCCCTCGCCCCGCTCAGCCGGGACCTCGGCGCCGCCTACCGCGCCAGGAACGCGGGCGCGGGCGCCCCCGACTGGCCCGCGCTGCGCGTGCAGCACGCGGACTACGCACTCTGGCAGCGCCGACTGCTCGGCGCCGACGACGACCCGGACAGCCTGGCCGCACGCCAGCTCGCCTTCTGGCAGGAGGCTCTGCGCGGAGCCCCCGACCTGCTCGACCTGCCTCTCGACCGGCCCCGCCCGGCCGTGGCCGGCCACCGGGGCGACGCGGTCCCCTTCGAACTGCCCGCCTCCGCGCACGCCGCGCTGACCCGGCTCGCTCGCACCACCGGCTGCACCCCCTTCATGGTGCTCCAGGCTGCCCTCGCCGTGACGCTGCACGCCCATGGCGCCGGCACCGACATCACGCTGGGTGCCGCGGTGGCCGGGCGCACCGACGAGGCACTCGACGACCTGGTCGGGTTCTTCGTCAACACCGTCGTCCTGCGCGCGGACCTGTCCGGTGACCCGTCCTTCCGTGAACTGCTGAGGAGGGTGGCGGAGTTCGACATCGCGGCTTTCGGCCACGGCGACATCCCCTTCGAACGGGTCGTGGAGGCGCTCAACCCTGAACGGTCCGGTGACCATCACCCGCTCTTCCAGACCATGCTGGTCCTCCAGAACCAGGAGCGGGCTCAACTCGATCTCCCCGGCGTCACCGTCAACGACCGGTCCCGGCACACCGGGGTCAGCAAGTTCGACCTGACGTTCTCGCTCACCGAGCACTCCGAACGCACCGAGCACTCCGAGCACTCCGAGCACTCCGAGCACTCCGAACGCACCGAGAGCACCGAGAGCACCGACAACGCCGCCGGCATCGGGGGCTACCTGGAATACGCCACCGACCTCTTCGACGCCGCCACCGCTCGCGCTCTCTGCGCCCGCTTCGCCCGGGTTCTCACGATGGCCGTGACCGACCCCGACCGCGCGGTCGGCGACCTCGACCCCTTGGCCCCGGGCGAGCGGGACCTCATCCTCGGCCAGGGACGCGGGGCGGAGCTTCCGCTGCCCGTCCGTACCGCTCCCGAGGCGGTCCGGGAGTGGGCCGCGCGCACCCCCCACGCCGTCGCCGTGCGCGACGCGCACACGAGCCTCACCTACGCCGAGCTCGACTCCCGCGCCGACGCCCTCGCCCATGTCCTGCGTGAGCGGGGAGCCGGCCGGGAGGACCGGGTGGCACTCGCCGCACCGCCGTCCGTGGACACCGTCGTCGCCATGCTGGCCGTCCTCCGTGCGGGTGCCGCCTACCTGCCCGTGGACCCGCAGTATCCGCCGGCCCGCATCAGGCACATGCTCGACGACGCCCGGCCCGTCCTGCTGCTCACCACAACGGACGTCCACGCGGCCCTGCCGGCCTGCGACGTGCAGTGGCTCGCCCTCGACGATCCGGCCGCCAGGACCACGGGGCCCACCGTGCCCGTCCCGCACACCCCCCACCCTGCGGACCCCGCGTACGTCATCTACACCTCGGGCTCCACCGGCCGCCCCAAGGGCGTGGTCGTGCCGCACGCCGCCCTGAGCAATCACATGGCCTGGATGGCGCGGCACCTGGCGGTCACCCCGGACGACCGGGTCCTCGCCCGCACCTCCACCAGTTTCGACGCCTCCGTATGGGAACTCTGGCTCCCGCTGATGAACGGCGCCGAAGTCTGTGTGCTGCCGCACGAGGCCAACCGGGAGCCGAGCGCCCTCGTCTCCTGGATGAGCCGATTCGGCGTCACCGTCGCCCAGTTCGTGCCCTCGCACCTGACCCTCGTCCTCACCGAGGCGGCGCACGCCGCGCCGCTCCCCGGGCTGCGCGCCGTCCTGTGCGGCGGCGAACCGTTGCCGCGTTCCCTCGCCGACGACGTCGCCGAGATGTGGCGGGCCGAGGTGCACAACCTCTACGGGCCGACCGAGGCGACCATCGACGCGACCGCGCACCGCATCGGCGGACCGCAGGCGGGTGCACTCGACGACGCCCGCACGCCCTCCGAGACCGTGCCGATCGGCCTCCCCGTCGACACCATGCGCGCCTACGTACTCGACGGCCGGCTGCGGCCCGTACCGCCCGGTGTCACCGGAGAGCTGTACCTGTCGGGCCCCAACCTCGCCCGTGGCTACCTGGACCGACCGGGCCTGAGCGCCGCACGGTTCGTGGCCGACCCGTTCGCCGCCCCCGGTGCCCGCATGTACCGGACGGGCGACCTCGTACGGTGGAACCGGCACGGTCTGCTCGACTACGTGGCCCGCGCCGACGACCAGGTCAAACTCCGCGGCTTCCGCATCGAGCTGGGCGAGGTCGAGGCCGCGCTCCTCGCGCGGCCCGGCGTCACCGCCGCCTGCGCCGTGATCCGTGAGGACATACCTTCCGGGCGCCGACTCGTCGCCTACGCAGTCACGGGGGACCCCGCCCAGCGCCCCGCCGCCCTGCGCGACGCCCTCACCGAGACCCTTCCGCACTACATGGTGCCCGGCGCCGTCGTCATCCTGGACGACCTACCCCTCCTCCCCAACGGCAAGGTGGACCGGCGTGCCCTGCCCGAACCCGAGCCGGGTGCGGACGCTCCGGCCGGACCGGGACGGCGCACCCTCCAGGAGGACCTGCTCGCCGGGATCTACGCCGACGTCCTGCAGAGGCCCCTCGTGGGCCCGCACGACAGCTTCTTCGACCTCGGCGGCCACTCGCTCCTCGCCATGCGCGTCGTCAGCCGTGTCCGCGCCGTCCTGGGCGCCGAGATAGCCGTACGCACCCTCTTCGAGCACCCGACCGTCGCGGGTCTCGCCCGCGTCCTGGACACGCCGGGCCCGACCCGTCCACCGGTGGTGCCCGCCGCGCAGCGGCCCGATCCGATGCCGCTGTCCTCCGCGCAGCAGCGCCTGTGGTTCCTCAACAGGCTCGAGGGCCCCAGCTCCTCCTACAACATCCCGCTCGTGCTCGAACTCGACGGAACCCTGGACACCGGCGCGTTGCGGTCCGCCCTGCACGATGTCGTGCGGCGACACGAGGCATTACGCACCCTGTTCCCGGAACAGGACGGCGTGCCACGGCAGTTGATTTTCCCCGTCGATGCCGCAGCACCCCGGCTGCCTGTCGTGGCCACGGCCCCCGGCGACCTGGAGGCGGCTGTCCTGGCGGCCGTGCGCGAGCCGTTCGACGTCGCCGTGGACCGACCGCTGCGTGCCCTGCTGCTGCGCTCCGCACCCGGCCACCACGTCCTGGTGCTCGTCCTGCACCACATCGCGGGCGACGGCTGGTCCCTGGCCCCGCTCGCGCGCCACCTCGGTGACGCCTATCGGGCCCGACTCGATGGGCGTGAACCCGATTTCACCGCCGGCACCCCGCTCCAGTACGCCGACTACACGCTCTGGCAGCACGAGACTCTGGGCGACGGTGTCGCCCCGCAGAGCGTGCTGCGGCAGCAACTCGACCACTGGCACACGGCCCTGGCGGGCCTGCCCGGACTGATCGACCTGCCGCTGGACCGGCCGCGCCCGGTCACCACCGATCCGAGAGGTGCCGTCCACACCTTCGACGTGGCGCCCTCCGTGTACGCCCAACTCCTGCGTCTGGCCCGTGAGTCGGGCAGCAGCCTGTTCATGGTGCTCCAGGCAGCGGTGGCCACCCTGCTGCACCGGCACGGCGCGGGCGACGACATTCCGCTCGGCTCGCCCGTCGCCGGCCGCACGGACGAGGCGCTGGAGGACCTGGTCGGCTTCTTCGTCAACACGCTCGTCCTGCGCACGGACCTGTCCGGCAATCCGACCTTCCGCGAACTCCTCGTACGGGTACGCGAGTTCGACCTGGCCGCCTACGCACACCAGGACGTGCCGTTCGAGCGTCTCGTCGAGAGTGTCAACCCCGTCCGGGCGCGCAACCACCACCCGCTCTTCCAGACCATGCTGGTCCTGCAGAACCAGGAGACCGACCGCCCCGATCTTCCGGGCCTCCTCGTCGAGGACCGGCTGGTCCACAACGGCCTGAGCAAGTTCGACCTCACCTTCGCCTTCACCGAGGAGCGGGGTGAGGGCCGTCTCACCGCCGGGATCGAGTACGCCACCGCCCTCTTCGACCGGTCCACCGTCGAAACCCTCGCCACCCGCCTGGTCCGCCTCCTGGAACAGGTGGCCGCCGACCCCGGTCTGTCCCTGGCCGGCTACGGCCTGATGACGCCGGACGAGCGCGCCCGTGTCACACGCTGGGGCACCGGCCGCGGCCTGCCCGCGGGCACCGCGGACGCCACCCTGCCCGCGCTCTTCGCGGCCCAGGCACACCGCACACCGGGCGCCGTGGCCGTGACCGGCGACGACACCACCCTCACGTACGCCGAACTCGACGGGATCTCCGCCGGCCTCGCCGGCGCCCTGGCGGGTCTCGGCGTCGGCCCCGAGTCCGGGGTCGGCGTGCTGCTCACCCGGTCGCCTGCCGTGGTTTCGGTGTCCCTGGGCGTGGTCCGCGCGGCCGGCGCCTACGTCCCGCTGGACGCGCGCTGGCCCGAGGAGCGGCTCGACCAGGCCGCCGCGGTGGCGGCTGTGCGGGTCCTCGTCGTCGACGAGGAGGCCTTCGCCTCCCCCTGGGTAACCGCGACTGCCCGCCGGGTACCGGTCGTGGTCGTGGACCGGCTCGGCCGGATCCTGCGGGGCGCGCCCGAGGAGCCGGGCCGTCCGGCGGCGGTGCCGGGCCCCGGCGCGCTCGCCTACGTGATGTTCACCTCCGGCTCGACCGGCCTGCCCAAGGGCGTCGGAGTCACGCACGCCGACGTGGCCGCGCTCACGGCGGACTCCGCCTGGGACGACGGCGCCGCCGACGCGGTCCTGATGCACTCGGCGTACGTCTTCGACGCCTCCACGTTCGAGATCTGGGCTCCGCTCCTGAACGGCGGCCGGATCGTCGTCGCACCGGACGGTGTCCTGGAGGCCGGCGCCCTCGGTGACGCCGTCCGCGAGCACGGCGTATCCGCCGTCTTCCTGACGACGGCTCTGTTCAACGTGATCGCCGAGACCGGTCCGGGCGCCTTCGCCGGCCTCCGACTCGTGTGCGCCGGTGGGGAACTGGCCTCGCCGGACGCGATGCAGCGGGTCGCCGGTACCGCGCCGGGCGTGCGCGTCCTCCATGTGTACGGGCCCACCGAGACCACCACCTTCGCCACCCGCTACGACGTGGCGGCCGACCTGCCGTCCGGCCCGCCGCCCATCGGCCGCGCCATGGACGGCATGCGCCTGTACGTCCTCGACGGCTCCCTGGGGCCGGTTCCGCCGGGCGTCGTGGGCGAGCTGTACCTCGCCGGGCGCGGCGTCGCACGCGGGTACACGGGGCTTCCGGGGCTGACCGCCGCACGCTTCGTGGCCGACCCGTTCGACGCGGCGGGCGGGCGTATGTACCGCACAGGCGACCTCGTCCGGTGGACCCGCGACGGGCAGATCGTCTACGTCGACCGCGCCGACGGGCAGGTGAAACTGCGCGGCTACCGCATCGAACTGGGTGAGATCGAGGGCGTGCTGGCCTGCTGCGAGGGTGTCGCCGACTCCTTCGTCGTCGTCCGTGAGGACGCCCCCGGCGACCGGCGGCTCGTCGCGTACGTGGTGCCCGCCGACGGGGCACGCCCCGAAGCCGGCGACCTCGCCCGGGCTGTCGGCCGGTCCCTGCCCGCGTACATGGTGCCCTCCGCGTTCGTCCTGCTCGACGCACTGCCGCTGACCGTCAACGGCAAGGTCGACCGGCGGGCCCTGCCCGCCCCGGAGCACCATGCTCCGGTCGGCGGGCGCGCAGCCCGTACCGTCCGCGAGGAGATCCTCTGCGGACTCTTCGCCGATGTGCTCGGCCTCGACGGGGCGGGTGCCGACGACGACTTCTTCGCCCTGGGCGGCCACTCGCTGCTGGCCACCCGGCTCGTCGCGCGCATCCGCCCCACGCTCGGCGTCGAGGTCCAGGTCAAGGCCCTCTTCGAACACCCGACGCCGGCGGCGCTCGCCGCCGCGCTGGACGGCGCCGCAGCGGCCAGGAGCCCTCTGGTGCGGGCCGCGAGCCGTCCCGATCCGATGCCGCTGTCCTCCGCTCAGCAGCGCCTGTGGTTCCTCAACCGGTTCGAGGGGCCCAGCGCCACGTACAACGTGCCGCTCGTGCTCCGTCTGCACGGCAGGCTCGACGCGGACGCCCTGGAGAGCGCCCTCGCGGACGTCGTCGAACGCCACGAGAGTCTGCGCACCGTCTTTCCCGAGACCGACGGCGTGGCGCGCCAGCTCGTCCTCGACGCCGGTGGCGCCGACCTCGACCTGACGCCGCGCGCCACCCCTCCCGGCCGTCTCGACGAGGTCCTGAGCGCCGAGGTGGCGCACGCCTTCGACGTGAGCACGGACATCCCCGTACGGGCCCGGCTGGTGCGGCTGGGCGCCGAGGACCACGTCCTCGTGCTGGTCGTCCACCACATCGCGGGCGACGGCTGGTCCTTCGCTCCGCTCGCCCGCGACCTGGGCACGGCGTACAAGGCACGCACCGAGGGCGTGGAGCCCCCGTGGACGGAGCTCGGCGTCCAGTACGCCGACTACACCCTGTGGCAGCGCGCGCTGCTCGGCGACGAGGACGACCCGGCCGGGCAGGCGGCCCGCCAGCTGGACTTCTGGCGTACAGCGCTCGCGGGCGCCCCCGAACTGCTCGATCTGCCCTACGACCGCCCGCGCCCCACCGTGACGGCGTACCGCGGCGACGCGTTCGACTTCCCCGTGGACGCGGACACCCACCGGGCGCTGGCGGGACTCGCCCGTGCCCGCGGGTGCAGCCTCTTCATGGTGCTCCAGGCCGCCCTGTCGGTGCTCCTCTCCCGGCACGGAGCGGGTGAGGACATCCCGCTCGGCACCGCCGTCGCCGGACGAACCGACGAAGCCCTCGACGACCTGGTGGGATTCTTCGTCAACACCCTCGTCCTGCGCACCGATCTGAGCGGTGACCCCTCCTTCCTCGAAGTGCTCGACCGCGTGCGGGAGTTCGACCTGGCGGCGTACGCCCACCAGGACGTGCCGTTCGAACGGCTGGTGGACTCGATCAGCCCGGTCCGGGCCCAGAACCACCACCCGCTGTTCCAGACCATGCTCGTCCTCCAGAACCACGCGGACGCGGTGGTCGACCTGCCAGGGCTCACGGTGACGGAGCAGCCCGTGCACACCGGCATCAGCAAGTTCGACCTGACCTTCACCTTCACCGAGAAGCAGGACGGCACAGGACGGCCCGCCGGCCTGGACGGCGTACTGGAGTTCTCCACCGAGCTCTTCGCCCCCGCCACCGCGCACGCACTGACCGACCGGCTGACCCGCCTGCTCGCCTCGCTCGCCGCGGACCCCGGCCGGAGCGTCCACGCCGCCGATGTCCTCGACGCGGCCGAGCGGCGGAGCCTCGATCGCGCCGCGCACGGCCCGGTCCGGCCGCCGGCAGCGCGTACGGCGCCCGAGGCGTTCCGCGTCCAGTGCGCACGGACCCCCTCGGGTATAGCCGTGCTGGACGGCGCGCACCGTCTCACCTTCAGCCAACTCGACGCGCTCTCCGACGATCTGGCACACCACCTGTGGAGCCGGGGCATCGGCCGCGGCGACCTCGTCGCCCTCGCCCTGGAAGGCACCGCGGACCAGGTCGTCGCGATGCTGGCGGTGGCCAAGGCAGGGGCGGCGTACCTGCCGGTCGACCTGGAGTACCCCGAGGCGCGCGTCGCCCACATGCTCGACGACGCCCGCCCGGCACTGCTCCTCACCCACGGCACGGCACGCGCCGCACCGTACGACCGGTCCGTGCCCTGCCTCGCGCTCGACGACCGTGCCGCCTGGTCCACCGGGAGCGCGGCACCGGTAAGCGCCGCACCCGATCCGCGCGACGCGGCGTACGTCATCTACACCTCGGGCTCCACCGGCCGCCCCAAGGGCGTCGTCGTCACCCACGCCTCCCTGACCAACCACATGGCGTGGATGGCGGACAACCTCGGCCTCACCGACGACGACCGGGTCCTCGCCCGCACCTCGCCGAGCTTCGACGCATCGGTCTGGGAGACCTGGCTGCCGCTCCTGCACGGCGGCTCCACCTGCCCCGTGCCACCCGCCCTCAACCACGACCCGGCGGGGCTCCTGGCCCGTATGCGCGACGCGGGCACCACCCTCGTCCAGTTCGTTCCCTCGCACCTCTCGCTCGTCCTCACCGAGACCGGCCCCGACGAGGTGCCCACGACGCTGCGGGCGGTGCTGTGCGGAGGTGAACCCCTGCTCCGGTCCCTGGCCGAGCGCGTCGGACGGGCCTGGCACGCCGAGGTCCACAACCTGTACGGGCCCACCGAGACGACGATCGACGCCACCGCTCACCACCACCGGAGCGGGGAAGCGGGCATTCCGGCGGGGGAGGGGACCGTCCCGCTCGGACGCCCCGTCGACAACACCCGCGCCCATGTCCTGGACACCGCTCTGCGGCCGGTGCCGCCGGGCGTGACAGGCGAGCTCTACGTCGCGGGCGACGGCCTCGCGCGCGGCTACCTGGGGCGCCCCGGCCTGACCGCCGCGCGGTTCGTCGCCGATCCGTACGGACCGGCCGGGAGCCGTATGTACCGCACGGGCGACCTGGTCCGGCGGGACGCGGACGGCCTGCTCACCTATGTCTCGCGCGCCGACGACCAGGTCAAGCTGCACGGCTTCCGCATCGAACTCGGCGAGATCGAGGCCGCTCTCACCGCACTCGACGGCATCGCCGCCGCCTGCGCCCTCGTCCGGGAGGACCGGCCGGGGGAGCGGCGACTGGTCGCCTACACCGTTGCCGACCCGTGCGACGGCGCCCCGGCCCTCACCGACAGCGAGCTGCGCGCCCGGCTGACATCGGCCCTGCCGCCGTACATGGTGCCCGCCGTCCTCGTCCCCCTCGACGCGCTGCCGCTGCTGCCCAACGGCAAGACCGACCGGCGCGCCATGCCCGTTCCGGCGCGCCCCGCCGCCACCCGGCCCGGGGGACAGCCGCGCACCGCACGGGAGCACGTCCTGTGCGACGTGTTCGCCTCCGTCCTGACCACTCCCGCAGTCCGCACCGACGACGACTTCTTCGCGCTCGGCGGTGACAGCATCCTCTCCATCCAGCTGGTCAGCAGGGTCCGGGAGGCCGGACTCGGCGTCACCCCGCGCGACGTCTTCGTCCACCGCACACCCGAGGCCATCGCGGCCGTCGCCACCGAGCTCGGCCAGGACACCGCCGCTCCGGCCGGGCAGGGCACCGGCGAGATGCCCCCGACGCCCATCGCCGCCTGGTTCCTGGAACGGCCCGGCACCACGGACGGGTACAACCAGTCCGGGGTACTGCGCACGCCTGCGGGCGCCGACGAGGACTCCCTCGTCGCCACCCTCCAACTCCTCATCGACCACCACGACATGCTCCGCCTGAGGGTCACCCGGTCGGCCGACGGAGCGCCCGTCCTCGAAGCGCTGCCGCCGGGCTCCGTGCCCGCCCGGCGCCGCTTCACCCGGGTCGACGTCGCGGGGCTCGACGCCGACGCCGTCCGCGCCGCCGTCACCGAGGCGGGTGAACAGGCGCGCAGACGGCTACGGCCCGCACACGGGGAGGTGATCGAGGCCGTCTGGTGCGACGCAGGGCCCCATGCGCGTGGGCGACTGCTGCTGGTCGTGCACCACCTGGCCGTCGATGCGGTCTCCTGGCGCATCCTCGCCGCAGACGTGGCCATCGCCTGGCGGGCCGTCACCAACACCTCGGTCATCACCGAACGGGTGGCGGCGCTGCCCGCGGCCACCACCTCCTACCGGCAGTGGGCTCAACTCTTGGCCGCCCAGGCGCAGGAGGCCTCACGGGAGGCGGAACTGCCCCTGTGGCAGACGGCATTGAGCACACCGGACCCGCAGCTCGGGTACCGGCCGCTGGATCCCGACCGGGACACCGCCGACCGCACGCGCACCCTGAGCACCCACCTGCCCGCCACGTGGACGAATCCCTTGCTCACCACCGTCCCCGCCGCCTTCCACGCCGGGGTGGAGGACGTCCTGCTCACGGGCCTGGCCCTCGCCGTCTGCTCCTGGCGTGCGGAACGGGCCGCCGCCCTCGGCGGGGCCCGGCCGGGCGGCACCGCCGTCCTCCTCGACCTGGAGGGCCACGGCCGCGAGCAGATCGCCGACCACCTCGACCTCTCCCGCACGGTCGGCTGGTTCACCAGCCTCTACCCGGTCCGGCTCGACCCCGGCCCGGTTGACACCCGCGACCCCGCACGCTTCGACGCGGCCCTGGTCGAACGCGCCCTCAAACGTGTCAAGGAACAGCTGCGAACCATTCCCGACCACGGCGTCGGCCACGGAATGCTGCGCCACCTCAACCCGGCCACCCGTGCCCGGCTGGCGACCGCGCCCGACCCCCAGATCGGCTTCAACTACCTCGGCCGGTACGCCGCTTCACCCGAGCCCGCGGACGGAGGGGCCGGCGCCGACTGGGACGTGGTGCTCGACGGCGGCGGACCGCGCGGCCAGGACCCGGACATGCCCGTCCACCACGTCCTCGACATCAACGCGCACACCGAGGACCGGGCGGACGGCCCCCGGCTGGTGATCCGCTGGACCTGGCCCAGCGACCTCCTCAAGGAGGAGGACGTGGAGGCTCTGGCCGAGGCGTTCACCCGCGCGCTGCGCGCCACGGCCGAACACGCCGAACGACCCGACGCGGGCGGCTACACGCCGTCCGACCTTCCCCTGGTCTCGCTCGACCAGGCCCAGATCGACCGACTGCAGAACAGATGGGGTGGACGCAAGTGACCGGGTTCCGACTGGAAGACGTACTGCCGCTGACGCCGCTGCAGGCGGGCATGCTCTTCCACGCGCTGTACGACTCCCGCGCCGTGGACGTCTACACCGCCCAGTTCGTCTTCGACCTCGAAGGCCCCGTCGGCGTCCCCGCCCTGCGCGCCGCCATCGGCGGCCTGCTGCGACGGCACGCCAACCTGCGGGTCGGATTCCTCCACGAGGATCTGGACGAGCCCGTGCAGGCCGTCGCGGCCGAGGTGCCGGTGCCGTTGGAGGAGCTGGACCTGACCGGGGCGGACTCCACGGGTACGGCACAGGAGCGCCTCACCGCGTTCCTCGCCGCCGACCGCACCCGTCGCTTCGACCTCGCCACCCCGCCGCTGATGCGGTTCACCCTGGTGCGCACCGCACCCGATCGCCACCGGCTCGTCATGACGAGCCATCACATCCTGCTCGACGGCTGGTCGATGCCCCTGCTCGTACGGGAACTCTTCGAGCTCTACGCACGCCACGGCGACGACAGCGCCCTGCCCCGCGTCGCCCCCTACCGCACCTACCTCGCCTGGCTGGCCCAGCAGGACCGTGCCGCCGCCCTGGATGTCTGGCGCACCGCTCTGGCCGGAATCGAGGCGCCGACCCTGCTCGCCGGCCGCGCCGGGGCGGACGTGCCGGGCTCCGGCGAACTGCCCGAGACCCTCGTTCTCGATCTGGACGCCGCCACGACCCACCGGCTGCGCGAGACGGCCCGCGCCCACCGGCTCACCCTCAACACCCTGGTCCAGGGCGCCTGGGGTCTGCTGCTCGCGCACCTCACCGGGCGTCCCGACGTCGTGTTCGGCACCACCGTCTCCGGCCGGCCGCCGGAGATCCCCGGAATCGAGTCGATGGTCGGCCTCTTCATCAACACCGTCCCGGTAAGGCTCCGCCCTGCACCCGGCGAAACCCTCGCCGCGCTCCTGACCCGCCTCCAGGAGGAACAGGGCCGGCTCCTGGGCAGCCAGTATCTGGGTCTGACCGAGATACGCGGCATCACGGAACTGGACGAACTGTTCGACACCCTGGCCGTGTTCGAGAACTACCCGATGGACGCCGAAGCCCTGCGCACCGCGCAGCAGGGGCTGCCCGGCCTCGCTGTGACCGGGTTCAGCGGCACGGACGCGGCCCACTACCCGCTGACCCTCACCATCGCTCCGGGCGACGCCCTGAGGATCACCTTCGGCTACCGGGCCGCCGTCCTCGACCGGGACGAGGTGGCCCGCACGGTCGCCCGCATGCGGCGCCTGCTGACCGCCATGGCGGAGGGACTCGACAGCCGGGCCGACGCCGTACCCGTACTCCTGGACGGTGAGCGCGAGGCGCTGCTCGCCCATGGACGCGGTGCCGAACTCCCGCAAGAGACGGGCGACATGAGCATCCCGGACGCGGTGGCCGGGCGCGTCGCCCGGCATCCGGACGCGGTGGCCGTGACCGGCGCGGGAGAGCAGCTGACCTACGCGCAACTCCGTGACATCTCCGACGAGTTGGCCGGGGTCCTGACGGGGCTCGGGACCGGTCCCGAGGACGGCGTCGGTATCCTCCTGGGGCGCTCGACCGCCACGGTCACCGCGTCCCTGGCGGCCCTGCGCGCGGGCGCCGCCTACGTGCCGCTCGACCCGCGCTGGCCCGCCGAACGGCTCGCCCGCGTCGCCCAGGTGGCGGCCCTGCGGGTCCTGATCGTCGACGAGGGCACCCGCGCGCACCCCTGGACGGCCCAACTGGGCCCGGATGTCGCCGTGGTGACCGTCGACGCCGCGGGCCGAACGGTGCACGGAGGCCCGGCCGCCCCGGGAGCCCTCCCCGCCGTCACGGGCGGCGCCCGGCTCGCGTACGTGATGTTCACCTCCGGCTCCACCGGCCTGCCCAAGGGCGTCGGCGTCACCCACGCCGACGTGGCCGCCCTCGCGTCCGACCGGACCTGGGGCGACGGCGCGGCCGACGCGGTCCTGATGCACTCGGCGTACGTCTTCGACGCCTCCACCTTCGAGATCTGGGCTCCACTGCTCAACGGCGGCCGTGTCGTCGTGGCCCCCGAGGGCACCCTCCAGCCCGCCGTTCTCCGTGACCTCGTCGCACGGCACGGCGTGACGGCCGCGTTCCTGACGACGGCCCTCTTCAACGTCATCGCCGAGACCGACCGCGACGCCCTCGGCCTGCTTCGCCTGGTCGCCTCCGGAGGAGAGGCCGCCGCGCCCGGCGTCCTCCAGCGCCTGGCCGGCGCGCACCCCGGCACCGCCTTCCTCAACATCTACGGGCCCACCGAAACCACCACGTTCGCCACGCTCCACCGCGTACACCCCGGCGGCGCTCCCGGTGGCGTGCCCCCGATCGGCCGGCCGCTGGACGGCATGCGCGCCTATGTCCTGGACGCGGCGATGCGGCCGGTGCCGCCCGGCGCCGAGGGCGAGCTGTACGTCGGGGGCGCCGGGGTCGCGCGCGGCTATCTGGGGCGCCCCGGCCTGACCGCGACCCGGTTCGTCGCCGACCCGTTCGCCGGCACCGGGGCACGGATGTACCGCACCGGAGACCTCGTGCGCCGGGATCCCGACGGCACCCTGCACTACGTCGCCCGGTCCGACCAGCAGATCAAACTCCGCGGCCACCGCATCGAGCCCGCCGAGATCGAGGCGGCCCTCCGCGCCGACCCGTCCGTGCGCGCGGCCTGCGTCCTGGTCCGCGAGGATCTGCCCGGCGACCGCACCCTGACGGCTTACGTCGTCCCTGCCCCCGGACGCACCCCGGATCCGGACCTGCTCGCCGCGCACGTCGGCCGTCAGCTGCCCGCCTACATGGTGCCGGCCGCCATCGAGCCGCTCGACGCGCTGCCGCTGACTCCGAACGGCAAACTCGACCGGTCGGCGCTGCCCGCGCCTGCCTCCACCCAGCCCCGGGCGGGGAGCCGCCCGCCGCGCAGCGCCCACGAGGAGATCCTCGCCGGGCTGTTCGCCGACGTGCTGGGTGTGGCCCGCGTCGGTATGGACGACGACTTCTTCGCCCTGGGTGGCCACTCCCTGCTCGCCACGCGCCTCGTGGGCCGCGTCCGTACCGCCCTGGACACCGAGACCGAGATCCGCACCCTCTTCGAGAACCCCACCGTGGCCACGCTCGCCACCGCCCTGCAGGGTGCGGACCGGCCCGCGCGCCCCGCCCTCGTGCCGCAGGAACGCCCCGCCGTGCTCCCGCTGTCCTACGCCCAGCAGCGCCTTTGGTTCCTCCACCGCCTCGAAGGCCCCTCCGCCACCTACAACATCCCCTTCGCCCTGCGCCTCGAAGGACCGCTCGACACGGAAGCCCTGCGCCAGGCGCTCCACGACGTCGTCCACCGGCACGCGGCCCTGCGCACCGTCTTCCCCGAGCGCGACAGCCGACCGCACCAGCACATCACCGCCCCGCACGACGTCCGCCTTCCGTTCACGGTCGAAGCCGTCGACGAGGACGGCCTGCCCGACCGGATCGCAGTTGCCGCGACCGCACCGATCGACGTCGAGCACAGCCTCCCGGTGCGGGCGACCCTGCTGCGCCTGGGCGACGACGCCCATGTCCTGGTCCTCGTGATCCACCACATCGCCGCCGACGGCTCCTCCCTCGCACCCTTCGCCCGCGACCTGGGCGCCGCCTACCGCGCCCGCATCGACGCCGAGGCACCGGCGTGGACGGAGCTTCCCGTCGACTACGCCGACCACACCCTCTGGCAACGCCGCCTGCTCGGCGACGAGAGCGACCCGGAGAGCCTCGTCGCCAGGCAACTGGGTCACTGGAAAGAGGCGTTGGCCGGGCTGCCCGAGATGATCGAGCTGCCCTGGGACCGTCCGCGCCCCGCCGTGCCCAGGCACACCGGCGCCACCCACGACTTCGCCCTCGACCCCGCCACCGCCCGGCGGGTCGCGGACCTCGCCCGGAACACCGGATGCAGCGTCTTCATGGTGCTCCAGGCCGCGCTGTCGGCCGTTCTCTCCCGGCACGGCGCGGGCGACGACATCCCGCTGGGCACGGCCGTCGCCGGCCGCACCGACGAGGCGGCCTCGGACCTCGTCGGCCTCTTCGTCAACACGCTCGTGCTGCGCGCGGACCTGACGGGCGACCCCACGTTCCTCGAACTCCTCGACAGGGTGAAGGATTTCGACCTCTCCGCGTACGCGCACCAGGACCTTCCCTTCGAGCGCCTGGTCGAGCTCCTCAACCCCGCGCGATCGCAGAACCACCACCCGCTCTTCCAGACCATGCTCATCCTGCAGAACCACACCCCCGCCGCCCCCGTCGACCTGGCCGGCGTCACCGCCCGCGGCGTGCCGGTCGACCCCGGTGTCAGCAAGTTCGACCTGTCGTTCACCTTCACCGAGACGTACGACGACAGCGGCGCGCCCAGCGGGATGCGGGCCGCCGTCGACTACGCGACGGAACTCTTCGACGCGTCCACGGTCCGTGACCTCGCCGGACGGCTCGTCCTGCTGCTCACCGCCGTCGCCGCCGACCCGGACCGCCGACTGAGCACGTACGACGTGTTCACCGCCGCCGAGCGCACCCGCCTGGCCGCCTGGGAGACCGGGCCCGTGGAGAACGTGCCCGAGTCGACCGTCCCCGCGCTCTTCGAGCAGTGGGCCCGACGCACCCCGGACGCCCCGGCGGTCCGCGACGCGGACACCACCCTCACCTACGGCGAGCTCAACACCCGCGCCGACGCACTCGCCCACCAACTCGCGGCGCGGGGCATCGGGCCCGAGGACCGGGTGGCGGTCGCCCTGCCCCGCACCAACGACCTCGTCGTGGCCCTCCTCGGCGTCCTCAAGGCCGGGGCGGCATACGTTCCCCTCGACCCGGACTACCCGGCCCGGCGTCTCTCCCACATGCTCGACGACTCCCGGCCGCGCCTGCTCCTCACCACGCCCGCCATCCGCCGCCGCCTCCCGGAGTCCCCGGCGCCCTGCCTGTACGCCGGGGACCTCGGGGACGGCGCAGCGACGTCGGCGCATGCCGCCGCCCGCACGAGCGGGTCCCCGGCCCTGCTCCCCGCGCACCCGGCGTACGTCATCTACACCTCCGGCTCCACCGGCCGCCCCAAGGGCGTCGTGGTCACGCACCGGGGCGCGGGCGCCATGGCCAGGACCCAGATCGAGCGGCTGCGCGTCGCCCCGGGCAGCCGGGTGCTGCACATGGCGTCCGTCAGCTTCGACGCCGCGTTCTGGGAACTGTGCATGGGACTGCTCTCCGGGGCCTGCCTGGAGATCGACGAACGCGATGCCCTGCTCCCCGGCCCCACCCTCGCCGCCCTGGTCCGCGAGCGGGGCGTCACCCACCTCACCCTGCCGCCCGCCGCCCTCGCGGTGATGCAGCCGGGCTCGCTGCCCGCCGGGACGACGATGGTCCTGGCCGGTGAGGCGTGCACGCCGGCCCTGGTGCACGCCTGGGCGGCGGACCGGTTCCTCGTCAACGCCTACGGCCCGACGGAGACCACCGTCTGCGCGACGATGAGCACCTTCCAGCACGCGGACGGGCCGCTCGCCCCCGACCGCACCGTGCCCATCGGCGTCCCCGTGAACGGCACCCGCGTCCACGTCCTGGACGACCGGCTGGCCCCCGTACCACCCGGCGTCGTCGGCGAACTGTACGTCGCCGGCGAGGGATTGGCCCGTGGATACCACGGCCGGGCCGCCCTGACCGCGTCCCGATTCGTGGCCGACCCTTTCGACCGCGCCGGCGGCGGCCGCATGTACCGCACCGGTGACCTGGTGCGATGGACCGCCGACGGGCAACTCGTCTACGTCTCCCGCGTCGACGATCAGGTCAAACTCCGCGGTTTCCGCATCGAACTCGGTGAGATCGAAGCAGCGCTCACCGCTGTGCCCGGCGTCGCCGCTGCCTGCGCCGTCGTCCGCGAGGACCGGCCCGGCGACCGCCGTCTGGTCGCCTACACCGTGGCCGCCGACGGTTCGGACGGTCCGGACGACGGCGAGCTGCGCGCACACCTCGCCGCCACCCTGCCCGACCACATGATCCCCGCCGCCCACGTACGGCTCGACGCCCTGCCCGTCACCCCCAACGGCAAGACCGACCGGCGCGCCCTGCCGGCACCCGACCAAGCCGCGCCGACCGGTGGCCGGGCACCGGGCACCACTCGCGAACGGGCCCTGTGCGAGGCGTTCGCGGAGACGCTGGGCGTGCCCGAAGTGGGCGTCACGGACGACTTCTTCGCCCTGGGCGGCCACTCCCTGCTCGCCGTCACCCTCGCGCAGCGGATCGAGGAACGGTGCGGTCGGCGCCCCTCCCTGCGCGCACTGTTCGCGGCGCCCACCGTCGAGGGCGTCGCCCGTCTCCTGGAGAGCGAGGCGGGGGACGAGAACGAGAAGGCAACCGTCGCGCCTGACCTCGCCTCCGAGGTCCGCCTGGCGCCGGACATCACGGGGCGGGCGGGCGCGGCCCCCGTGCCCGCCCCCGCCCGCAGGCTCCACCGCTCCGCCCGGCCTCTTCTGACCGGCGCCTCCGGCTTCCTCGGCGCCTTCCTCCTGCGCGATCTCATCGAGACCACCGACGCACCCGTCGACTGCCTCGTGCGCGCCGAGGACGAGCAGCGCGCCGCGCACCGCCTGCGGGCCAACCTGGAGCAGTACGGCCTGTGGCGCCCTCGCTACGCGGATCTGATCCGCCCCGTCCCCGGGGACCTCGCGGCCCCCGGCCTCGGTCTGACACCCGAGGACCGGACCGCCCTGGTCCGCGGCCTCGGCCCCGTCATCCACAACGGCGCGCGCGTCAACTTCGCCGCCGGGTACGGCGATCTGCGCGCCTCCAACGTGGCCGGCACCGAGGAGCTGCTGCGCCTGCTCGCCGACTCCGCCTCACCCGGGATGCACTACGTCTCGACGACGAGCGTCTACGCTCCGGCGGCCGGCCACGATCCCGTCACCATCACGGAGTCGACCCCGACGGGCCCTGCGTCCGACCTGCCCGACGGATACGCGCAGAGCAAGTGGGTCGCCGAGCAACTCGTCGGCCTGGCCCGCGAACGCGGTCTGCCGGTCACCGTCCACCGCCCCGGCCGCATCAGCGGCGACACCACCACCGGGGCCTGCCAGGACCGCGACCTTCTGTGGCAGCTCGTCAAGGGATGCCTCCAGGCGGGCTCGGTGCCGGACCTGCCGTACGGGTCGACCGACTGGGTGCCCGTGGACTACGTCAGCGCGGCGGTGGTGGCGCTCTCCGTGTCGGGCAGGACAGGCACCGAGACCTATCACCTCACCAACCCGGACGCACCGGGCCTGGACCGCGTCTTCGAAGCCGCCGCCCGCCTGGGCCACGAGCTGCGCACCATCCCCGCGCCGCAGTGGCAGGCCCGCGTCGCGGCGCAGCACGACAACGCGGCGCAGCTGTTCCTCGGCGAAGAGGGGCAGACCCGGCACGAGGCGACGGACCACCGCGGCTTCGACTCCAGCCGGACGGCCAAGGCCGTGGCGGACCTTGGTGTCCACCTGCCGTCCCTGACCGACGACGTCCTGACCCGCTACCTGACCTACTTCCATGGAACGGGCTTCCTGCCCACCCCGCGGGGGGTGCGGGCCATGACGTAGCCGCCGGGCACCGACAGGCGCGGTCGTCGGCCACCCGCGATTGTCAGAGGCGGGTGGCAGACTCCGTGCCATGAGTGAACAGGTGCGTTTGCGAGATGCCGGCCAGGCCGATCTGGAGGTGTTCCTCGCCCAGGAGCACGACCCGGAGGCCGCACGCCGGTCGAACTTCCCGCCCCGGGAGCGCGAGGCGTTCATGACGCACTGGAAGACGAAGGTCCTGGGCGACCCCTCCGTCTTCGTGCAGGCCGTCACCGTCGACGGGGAGCTGGCGGGCAATCTGGTGGCGTGGTGGGAGGAGGACCGCCGCTTCATCGGGTACTGGCTCGGCCGGGAGTACTGGGGCCGGGGCATCGGCACACAGGCGCTGGCGCTCTTCCTGGACCGGGAGACCAACCGGCCCCTGCACGCCGACCCCTTCTCCGGGAACACCGGCTCGGTCCGGCTGCTGGAGAAGCATGGCTTCCGGCGTACCGAGACGGTCATGTACGCCGAGCAGGAGCACACCATGCTGGTGCTGCACGGGGAGAGCTGACCGCGCTCGCGGATTCTCCCCTTGATCGGTGTCACGGCACATGAATGGGCGAGGGCAACTGTCTTCTCGGGGTGGATGTCTTCTCGTAGCGCTGCCCGTCCTTGTAGCCCGCGCGCCGGTCCGAAGCCTGTTCAGGGAAGCGAATCGCGAGGCCGGCGCCATGGCGGCCCGTCCGGGGACGGGCCGCCTTCGCTACTTCCCCCGCGCCAGGGCGATAGCGCCCTGGAGCCGCTCACCTGCTTCGTAGATCATGTACGGCACGCCGTTCTCCGTACCGAAACTCGGCGCCGCCGTACGCCCGTTGTCCGGGGCGCCGGTCATCGAGTCGTGGAAGAGCCCCAGGTGGACGCGGCGGGAGAAGTCCTTGCCGACCTCGGTGATCAGCAGGTCGCCCCCGCTCGACTTGTCCTTGTTGTAGACGACGTAGGCGCTGCCGCCGCGGGTGAGCAGATGCGGGCCGCCCACGTTCACCGCTCCGACCTCCGAGTGCCGGATCAGGGGTTCCTGGTCGAAGGTCCAGTTGCGTCCGTCGGGCGACCAGCCCCAGGCGATGTCACGGTGGTTGGTGGTGTTGTTCAGCATGAAGAGCATCACGTAGCGGGCGCCGCGTGAGGGCAGGTCGTGGCGGAACACCCGGGCGTAGGACGTCTCCGTCGTACCGGCGGGCAGCATCGAGGTGGAGAGTACGACCTTGTCGTACGTGAAGTTGATGCCGTCCTTGGAACGGGCCAGCCGGGTGGTGGTGTTCTCGCCGTGGAAATACAGCCACATCTCCTTGGCGTCCTCGTTCCACAGGACGTGGGGCGAGGAGACGTGACTGACCTTGTAGTGCGGCTGCCAGTTGTTGGTGACGAGGGGGTTGGCCGGGTACTCGGTGAACGGCCCCTCCAGCGAGTCGCCGTAGGCCAGGCAGATGCCTCCGGGCGCGTCGTGCGGCGCGTAGTAGAGGTAGAACCGGCCGAGGGCGGCGGGAAGCCGGCCCACGGTGCCCCGGACGCACGGGAAGATGATCTCGCCGGTCGGGTTGTATGCGAGGTCGGACGGCTTGAGCAGGGTCCTGACGTACGTGTAGTCGGGGAAGCCACCGGGTGCCGCAGCTGCGGCACCCGCCGTCCCGGCGCCTACCGCGAGGGCGGTTCCGGTGGCCGCCGCCCCGCGGAGCAGGACACGGCGTGAAAGGACTGCGGGAGGATTCTGCTTCGGGGTCTCGTGCGGCTCGTTCATGGCTGTACTCCGTCCCGGAAGATGGATGTCAGAGATGAGTGGCGGCGGTGACGCAGAACCCGCCCAGGGCGACGGCCCACACCTAGGGCAGGGTGCGGACCATGACCTGCTCGGGGCGGACCCCCGCGTACTGGGCGCTCCACACGGTCTGGGTGCTGGTGGGGTCGGCGACGCCGAAGACCTGGTTGTAGGAGGCGGCCAGGCCGAGCACGGCGACGGCTGGGTAGATGCCGGCCGCGATCAGGACCCCGGCGATGCCCGCGCCCAGGCCGAACACGTTGAGCGGACCCCGGTAGAGGCACAGCGGCACCAGTGCGGTGAAGACCAGCACGAACAGCACCGGGTTCTGCGGGCTGACGGCCTTCACGAGGGGTTCGAGCGCCTCGATCGCGCCGGGCAGCTTCACCGCGGCGAGAAGGATGCCGATGGCGATGAACAGCGCGATGGGCGGCGCGGCGGCCTCGAAGCCGCCGTAGAGGGTGCGCAGCAGCCGCTTGTTCATCTCGCGCGGACGGGTCGTGGTGAACAGGGCGTAGAGCACGCCGGCCAGCAGCGAGGGGATGATGGCCACTTCGAAACCCAGCGCCATGACCAGCGGCACGACCGGGGCGAGCAGGGCGTACCAGGGCGCGTCGCCGAGCCGCTCACGGCGCGAACGCGGTTTCTCGGCGGCGGCCCTCAGCGACCAGGCGTGCTCGACGCCCCGGCGGCGGGAGCGGCACATGGGTGAGGTCGTGACGGCCCGGGGAGACCTTTCAAACGCCGCGGCTTGCCCGGCCGCCGTGAGAGGTCGTGATTCGAGGTGGCCAGCCCGGTTCGGATTGGCCCAGCTCAGGAAATTGTGGTTGAGGCGGGCAGGGCACGGGGCACGACGGGCTTGTTCTGACAGTCGAGCGCGTTCGCCATGACGCGGGCTGAGTGGAGGAGGAGCGTGAGGTGGTCTCGAACGTTCACGCCGGCGGTGAGTGTGTCGGTCAGCTCGCCCGCCAGTGGAACTTCGCGCTCCTGCCCTGACGGGGTGCCCGGGATTTTGCACTGCACGTAGACCTGGTACCTGGCTTCCCTGTATTCATCGGCCCCGTAAACGAGTTTCACGTCCGAGTTGACCTGCGTCAGATGAGGCTTCACAACGATTCCTGTCTCGGTTTCTTTGTCAAGAGCAGTATCGAAAGGGAAGGGGGAAGGTTTGTAGGTGAGGCCGATCCGCATCCCAGTGGAGATGTCGGTTCGGATCATGCACATGTTCGACTCGGCGTACGTTGTCGGCTCCCTTTCGGGAGTCCATTTTCTGACTTGATCATGGTGGCTGGTTCGGGCGTCGGCCAAAGAGGCCGGGCTTTTGAAACGCAGCTCTTCGGATCCTTCGACCCCACGGTCTATCTGTTTCAGTCCGGACGCGCCGAACAGTGCCTGGCATGCTCTGCGCTGCGCGGCCGCCGCATCCGCATCTGTTTCACCCGTCGTTTCCGAGCAGGCGCTCACTCCGAGAGCCAGGGAGCACATCAGGAGGAGGCGGGCAGGTGTAAGTGTCCTCATACGTCACCAGCCCCGGGCGTCGTCGGTGTCGCTGAGCTTTCCGCCCGTGTCGTACGCTTCAGCGGCTTTGTCCCTCAGCTCGCGGACCTCGCCGCTCTCCATATTGTGTGCCTCCACGTAGTTGAGGAGGGGCCCCATCGCGTTCTGCCGCCCCTCAGCCTTGGCCTTGTCGATGCCCTGGGCCGCTTCGTCATGGTTCTCGAACTCGTGGTCCTTGAGCCATTGCATGGTTTCGTTGCCGAATTGCGTGGTTGCGGCGCCGCCGATGGTCTCGATGGCCAGAGGAACAGCAACCACGGCTACCGCTCCAGCAGGAACTATCGCCGCCGTCGTGACACCCACCGCAGCGCCGATCGTGGCCTCGGCGGCGAAGTCACGCCAAGCGCCTTGTTGTTCCAGCTTCAGGTTGCGTGCGGTCTTTTCGTCCCCGAATTCCTTGCCTATAGCCTCGATCCGCGACTCGTCCAGCATGCCGTGCATCTTGGCACTGTGCAGGCCGGCCGCGACAGCGGAGTCGGTGTCGTTGCCCTGGGCCGTCATGAGGCTCGCCCCATAGACCTGTTGGGCCACGGAGAGAGTCGCGTGCGAATCCTCATCGGCTCCCAGGGCCCGCATGAACTGCATGCTGCTCGTCTCACCGAAATCGCGCAGACGATGGGCGTCCTTTCCGAACAACCCGTCCCGGTCAACAAGATCGCCACTACCGCCCGTGTTGTCCATGGTGTAGTTCAAGCTGTCGATGTGCCCTGCCGCCATGGTGGCCAGGCTTTCGCGGATTCCGTCCTGCTTCTCGATCGTGTCGGCGGTCTTGTAGTGGTCGACTACCTTCTCCATGAGTTCGGTCCGCTCGTCGCGAGCCGCGTTCTGTGCCTCGGAGCCCAGCTCAGGGATCGATGGAGGCGAGGCGTCGTACGGGCGCCCGAGTGTCGCCGACTCCAGGGCGTGCCCGAGGTTCGTGTAGCCGGTCGTCTTGCCGTCGCCGTCGAGCGGCCAGGTGCGGGCGTCCTTACTGTCCTTGTCGACCAGGTAATCCCAGTTGCTCACGGTGTCCAGATCATCCTTGGCGCCTTGGCCGGACGATCCGTTGAAGAAGTCGAGGGATGCCTCGGGGTTGCGTCCCAGCGCCTCCATGAAGCCGGCGATCGGGTCGTTGTCCGGCTTGTTGGTGTTCGGAGGGTAATCGAGCTGAGCCGTGTGGCCCGGGTTGTCCCAGAGCCAGTCCGGGCCCGCTCGCTTGTTGCTGCGTTCGAACTCGATCAGACTTTCGCCGTAGTCGCCGAGGAAGGCTCCGTCCCACTTCCCCTTTGTCATCAGACTGCTCATGACCTGGTATCCGTACGGGGCACTCATGATCCCCGGATGCTTGATCCGGTCATCGCCTGCGGCGATGATCCCGTCCTTCCACTGCTGCATCGCGGGCGAGTCGACGTGTGACGCGGTGGCCAGCGTCAGGCCCAGGTTGTCCTGCACCTTGGAAAGGATCTTCGCGCGGTCGCCGACCGGGGTGTCACCGTGGCCTGGATCAGCAAGGCTGCGCCAGAACTGGAGCGTTCCCTCCGGCCCCAGTTTTGTCGCGAAACGTTCGGCGAAAGCCGGGTTGTCCCGTTGGTACGCGGCGACCTCGTTGAAGTGCTTCAACTGCGCGTCGGTCATACCGTCGGCCTTTGCCGCGAGCTTCAGCATCGCGTCCGCGTCCTCGATGCCCTGCTTGCGATCCGCGTCCTCCAGGCCCTTGTAGCCGGAATCGCTGAAGTTGTACTTCCCCGCCGCGTGCTTACGGAGGGCACGTGCTGCGATCCTGTCGACCTCGTCCGCCGCCGACAGGATGCGGCCCACCTCGGCGGCAGCCGCGTCAACCTCGTCCTGGGACGCAGGCTCGATCTTTGCCGTGCCGGCCGCCGCGCCGGACGGCACGGAGCTCACCGCCCCACCGTTCTCATTGATGTGCACATTGCGCTTCGCCCACCGGTCGACAGTGGTCTGAAGGTCTTCCTTGTGCTTCTTGAGATCGTCGTGGGAGTCCTGCAGAATCTTGTGCACGCTGCGGGCCTCGGTCACCACATCGGTGAACTCCGCCGCGGTCTTGGTGACGAACTGCCGTGTGACACTGGCGTTCTGTCCTTCCCAATCGGCGTTCTCCGCCTGCACTCTGAGTTCCGAGGCGTTCACGCCACCGGTTCCCGCAGAGCCTTCGCCCGTAGCCAGGGACTGGAGCTTGGAGACCATCTGTCCCCAGTCGGCTACCGCCGACTGCAATTTCCCGAGGCGCAGGTTGAGTAGTTCCGAGACCTTCAGCATGCTGCTTCCCCGTCTACTTCCAGTAATCCTGTATGCGCGACTCGGTCATAGGCGCGTCCTTCGCATCCCGCATTGCGGTCGTGATCTGCACTTCGTCCTTGGCATGCTGCGCTCGCGAGTAGTCAAGATGGTTGGAGATGTGAGCGCAGGCTTCCTTGAGCGTCCCGACCTTGGTGTTCCAGGCGTCGTGGAGCTCGGTGAGCGCTGAGCCCATGTCCAGGCCGTCGTTGAAGAGTTCGATGGATGCGTCGAAGGTGTTCTGGCGCGCATGATCCGCGTCTACGCGCAGCCCCTCCCGCAACGTGTAGGCCAGATTGCCGAGCTTTCCCAGCTGGTCGTCGTGGACAACCAGATCCTTCTGGCCGCCCCCACCTCCGCCCCCGGAGGCGGCTGCCTGGTTCAGTTGCATGTGTGACGCGCGGCTCGCCGCAACCTCGGCCTTCGCCTGTTCCCACTCGTCCCATGTCATGCGTCAGCAAACTCCCCCGTGCGCGATCAGAAAGTCCGTGCGCATGCCAACGTACCAAGGAGCCCTTCAGGGCTGGGGGCGCTGGGCGGTTGCTGGTGGGCGGTACGCACTGATGGCGCTCCTGCTGAACGGGCCCCTCAGTCCCTGCGCAAGGCGTACCGAGTTCGGGCGACCGGCCGGCCTGCCACTGCGTGCCGCCCACACGTTCACCCGGCGCTTCAGCTCCACCCCGCGCGGTGCCAGTCTCGCCCGGCGTCTGGCCGTGCTCCATCTCGACCGGTGGGCATTGCGCTCGGCAGCGAGCTGTCCGACGCTGCCGCCCTGGTCGTGGCCGAGCTGTCGGCGAAAGCAGTCACGCACGGGCGGGTGCCGGGGCGGGACTTCGAGCTGGTGCAAACCCCCGGCCCCCGGGGCGGTCCTGCGGATCGAGGTGTCCGATGCGCGTGGCGAACGGCGTCCGCCCGCACCAGGCGGCCTCAGCCCCCCGTCAAGAGGGACGAGGCGCAGCGGGAAAGGAATGCGGGGGTCGGCACGTTCAAGGACCTCCGCGGTCGGCGACCATGAGCCGGAGCCCGAGAGCCCGGCGCCGGTGCCCGTGTTCCGGCTCGTGGAGGGTTCCGTCCCAGTCATCGGCGAGCCGCTTGAGGAGACTGGAGATGAGCGTCTCGCCGGGTTTAACCGCAGGTCGTCAGGCATTTATGGGAGGCGTGCCCCTTGCCCTCAAGGGGCACGCCACCCCGCCGGCTCAGATGTCGCGGAAGATCTCGATCTGCGCCCCCACCGAGTTCAGCCGCTCCGCCAGCTCCTCGTAGCCACGGTTGATGACGTACACGTTGCGGAGCACGGACGTGCCCTCCGCCGCCATCATCGCCAGCAGCACCACCACCGCCGGCCGCAGTGCGGGCGGGCACATCATCTCGGCGGCGCGCCAGCGGGTCGGGCCCTCGACCAGGACGCGGTGCGGGTCCAGGAGCTGGAGCCGGCCGCCGAGGCGGTTGAGGTCGGTGAGGTAGATGGCGCGGTTGTCGTAGACCCAGTCGTGGATCAGGGTCTTGCCGTGCGCGGAGGCCGCGATCGCCGCGAAGAACGGCACGTTGTCGATGTTCAGGCCGGGGAAGGGCATCGGGTGGATCTTGTCGATGGGGGCTTCCAGCTTGGAGGGCCGGACCGTCAGGTCCACCAGCCGGGTGCGGCCGTTGTCGGCGGCGTACTCCGCCGTGCGGTCGCAGTCGACGCCCATCTCCTCCAGGACCGCGAGCTCGATCTCCAGGAACTCGATCGGGACGCGGCGGATCGTCAGCTCGGACTCCGTCACGACGGCGGCGGCCAGCAGGCTCATCGCCTCGACCGGGTCCTCGGAGGGGGAGTAGTCGACGTCCACGTCGATCTCCGGCACACCGTGCACCGTGAGGGTCGTCGTCCCGACGCCGTCGACGCGTACGCCGAGCGCCTCCAGGAAGAAGCACAGGTCCTGGACCATGTAGTTGGAGGACGCGTTGCGGATGACCGTCGTGCCGTCGTGCCGGGCGGCGGCCAGCAGGGCGTTCTCGGTCACCGTGTCGCCGCGCTCGGTCAGGACGATGGGGCGTCCCGGCCGGACCGCGTGGTCGACCTGCGCGTGGTACAGCCCGTCGGTCGCCGCGATCTCCAGGCCGAAGCGGCGCAGCGCGATCATGTGCGGCTCGATCGTGCGCGTGCCGAGGTCGCAGCCGCCGGCGTACGGCAGGGTGAAGCGGTCCGTGCGGTGCAGCAGCGGGCCGAGGAACATGATGATGGAGCGGGTCCGGCGCGCGGCGTCCGCGTCGATGGCCTCCAGCTCGAGCTGGGCGGGCGGCAGGATCTCGAGGTCCACGCCGTCGTTGATCCAGCGAGTGCGTACGCCGATGGAGTTGAGGACCTCCAGGAGCCGGAAGACCTCCTCGATGCGGGCCACCCGGCGCAGGACGGTGCGGCCCTTGTTGAGCAGGGAGCCGCAGAGCAGCGCGACGCACGCGTTCTTGCTCGTCTTGACGTCGATGGAGCCCGAGAGCCGGCGTCCGCCGACCACACGCAGATGCATGGGTCCGGCGTAGCCGAGCGACACGATCTCGCTGTCGAGGGCTTCCCCGATGCGGGCGATCATCTCAAGGCTGATGTTCTGGTTGCCGCGCTCGATGCGGTTGACGGCGCTCTGGCTCGTGGCGAGCGCCTCGGCGAGCTGGGTCTGTGTCCAGCCACGGTGCTGACGGGCGTCACGGATGAGCTTGCCGATACGTGCGAGGTAGTCGTCTTCCATGTCTGCACGCTATCTCAGATATGAGATGAAGATCGTGCTGGGGTGTGCGGTTCGGGTGACGGTCGGGTGCCGGGCCGTGGGCCGGCGCCTGTTTCAAGCATCAGGCGCGCCCGACGGCCCGGCGTGCGGGACTCGGCCGAACGGGTGGGGGGTCAGCCGCGACGGCGACGCGTGGTCCTGCGCCAGCCGAACGGGCCCGGCAGGTCCATGGACGTGGTGCGCCGGCCGGTGCTGCTCGTGGTGCGCCTCGGGCCGTGCTGTCCGCCGGTGGTGACGGACCATGAGCGGCGGTTGATGTTCAGCCGGACGCCCGGAAGGATCTGGAAGCTCTTTCGGAATGTGAGCGGCATCTGTGCCTCCTCTGTCAGGAGTACGGGTGTCCCGAAGCCGCCGGGTCATGCACGCGAACCCGTACGGCGCGGACGTACGCGCTCGGCGCGGCCCCTCCCTCGTCCCCGAGGGTGGGGTGCGCCGCAGGGGGCGGCGCGGTCCGAGAGCGAACAGGGCGACCAGGAGCAGGGCCGGCGGCGCCCGACCGAGCACGCCCGTCCTCCGGCGCCGCGGATCGCGTCCCTCGTCCGCCATGGGAGATACGCCGCACGAGACCGGCGCGCGGCGCCAGCTTTCGGCGAGGACCGCCCGGGGAGGCGCAGGACACGGGCGCCCGGGCATGACCGCGCGGCGGCGATGTACTAGAGTTATCTCGACATCGAGATATCTGCCGAGGCGCACCGCAGCCGCCGCTCGGTAAGGGTTACCTAACTAATCCTTACCTTAGCGGATGGTGGGGGCCGCAGGCGGCGCCGGCCGCACATGAGGCGCGGCGCGGTTGAACGCGCACATTGAAGAAGGAGACTGTCGTGTCGGCGAACAGCTTCGACGCCCGCAGCACGCTGCGCGTGGGCGACGAGTCGTACGAGATCTTCAAGCTGGACAAGGTCGAGGGCTCCGCGCGCCTCCCTTACAGCCTGAAGGTGCTGCTGGAGAACCTGCTCCGCACCGAGGACGGCGCGAACATCACCGCCGACCACATCCGGGCGCTGGGCGGATGGGACTCGCAGGCCCAGCCCAGCCAGGAGATCCAGTTCACGCCGGCCCGCGTGATCATGCAGGACTTCACGGGCGTCCCGTGTGTCGTGGACCTCGCCACCATGCGTGAGGCCGTCAAGGAGCTCGGCGGCGACCCGGCGAAGATCAACCCGCTGGCCCCGGCCGAGCTGGTCATCGACCACTCCGTCATCGCCGACAAGTTCGGCACCAACGACGCGTTCGCCCAGAACGTCGAGCTGGAGTACGGCCGCAACAAGGAGCGCTACCAGTTCCTGCGCTGGGGCCAGACCGCCTTCGACGAGTTCAAGGTCGTCCCCCCGGGCACCGGCATCGTCCACCAGGTCAACATCGAGCACCTGGCCCGCACGGTCATGGTCCGTAACGGCCAGGCGTACCCCGACACCCTCGTCGGCACCGACTCGCACACCACCATGGTCAACGGCCTCGGCGTGCTGGGCTGGGGCGTCGGCGGCATCGAGGCCGAGGCCGCGATGCTCGGCCAGCCGGTCTCCATGCTCATCCCGCGCGTCGTCGGCTTCAAGCTGACCGGCGAGCTCCCGGCCGGCACCACCGCCACCGACCTCGTGCTGACCATCACCGAGATGCTCCGCAAGCACGGTGTCGTCGGCAAGTTCGTCGAGTTCTACGGTGAGGGCGTCGCCGCCACCTCCCTCGCGAACCGCGCCACCATCGGCAACATGTCGCCGGAGTTCGGCTCCACCGCCGCGATCTTCCCGATCGACGACGAGACGCTGAAGTACCTGCGCCTGACCGGTCGCGACGCGCAGCAGGTCGCGCTCGTCGAGGCGTACGCCAAGGAGCAGGGCCTCTGGCTCGACCCGGCCGCCGAGCCCGACTTCTCCGAGAAGCTGGAGCTCGACCTCGCCTCGGTCGTCCCCTCCATCGCCGGCCCGAAGCGCCCGCAGGACCGCATCGTCCTTGCGAACGCCAAGGCGCAGTTCGCCCAGGACGTCCGCAACTACGTCGCCGACGACGAGGAGGCGGGCAAGGAGTCCTTCCCGGCCTCCGACTCCCCGGCCACCGCCAACGGCGTCCCGTCGAACCCGGTCACGGTCACGGCCCCCGACGGCACGACGTACGAGCTCGACCACGGCGCCGTCACCGTCGCCGCGATCACCTCCTGCACCAACACCTCGAACCCGTACGTCATGGTCGCCGCGGCGCTCGTGGCGAAGAAGGCGGTCGAGAAGGGCCTGACCCGCAAGCCGTGGGTCAAGACCACCCTCGCCCCGGGCTCGAAGGTCGTCACCGACTACTTCGACAAGGCGGGCCTGACCCCGTACCTCGACAAGGTCGGCTTCAACCTCGTCGGCTACGGCTGCACCACCTGCATCGGCAACTCCGGCCCGCTGCCGGAAGAGGTCTCCAAGGCGGTCAACGACCACGACCTGGCCGTCACCTCGGTGCTCTCCGGCAACCGCAACTTCGAGGGCCGGATCAACCCCGACGTCAAGATGAACTACCTGGCGTCCCCGCCGCTGGTCGTCGCGTACGCCATCGCCGGTTCGATGAAGGTCGACATCACCAAGGACGCCCTCGGCGTCGACCAGGACGGCAAGCCCGTCTTCCTCCAGGACATCTGGCCCTCCGAGGCCGAGGTCAACGACGTCGTCGCCAACTCCATCGGCGAGGACATGTTCAACAAGTCCTACCAGGACGTCTTCGCGGGCGACGCCCAGTGGCAGGCGCTGCCGATCCCGACCGGCAACACCTTCGAGTGGGACTCCGAGTCCACCTACGTGCGCAAGCCCCCGTACTTCGAGGGCATGACGATGGAGACGACCCCGGTCGAGGACATCACCGGCGCCCGCGTGCTCGCCAAGCTCGGCGACTCGGTCACCACCGACCACATCTCCCCGGCCGGTGCGATCAAGGCCGACACCCCGGCCGGCAAGTACCTCACGGAGCACGGCATCGAGCGCCGTGACTTCAACTCCTACGGCTCGCGCCGTGGCAACCACGAGGTCATGATCCGCGGCACGTTCGCCAACATCCGCCTGCGGAACCAGATCGCGCCGGGCACCGAGGGCGGCTTCACCCGCGACTTCACCCAGGGTGACGGCCCGGTGTCGTTCATCTACGACGCCTCGCAGAACTACCAGGCCGCGGGCACCCCGCTCGCCATTCTGGCGGGCAAGGAGTACGGCTCCGGCTCGTCCCGCGACTGGGCGGCCAAGGGCACCGCGCTCCTGGGCGTCAAGGCCGTCATCGCCGAGTCCTACGAGCGCATCCACCGCTCGAACCTCATCGGCATGGGCGTCCTCCCGCTCCAGTTCCCGGAGGGCCACACCGCCGAGTCCCTCGGCCTGACCGGCGAGGAGACGTTCTCCTTCACCGGTGTGACCGAGCTGAACAACGGCACCACGCCGCGCACCGTCAAGGTCACCACCGACACCGGTGTGGAGTTCGACGGCGTCGTCCGCATCGACACCCCCGGTGAGGCGGACTACTACCGCAACGGCGGCATCCTGCAGTACGTGCTCCGCAGCCTGATCCGCAAGTAAGGGCTCAGGAAGTGAGCGAGGGCCGCACCCCCCGGGGTGCGGCCCTTCGCCGTTAAGGTCGAAGTCTGATGAAGAACAACCTCGCCTCGCCGGCGGCCAAGGCCGGACACGAGTCCGTGCGGCGTCACAACCTGAGCCTGGTCCTGCGGACCGTCCGTGACGAGGGCGAGGTCACCCGGGCCCGGGTGGCGAGCCTCGTGGGACTCACCAGGGCCGCCGTCTCCTCGCTCGTCGAGGAGCTGCTCGCGCTCGACTGCCTCAGCGAGTCCGGCAAGACCTCCAGCGGATCGGCCGGACGCCCCGGCACCGTACTGAAGCTCTCCCGCACGGGCCCGGCGGGGCTCGGTGTGGAGATCAACATCGACTACGTCTCCGTGTGCGCCGTCGATCTCACCGGCACCGACCGGGTCCGGGTCACCGAGCACACCGATCACCGGAACGTCCCGCCCGCCGAGGTCCTGGCCCACGCCGCGCGGCTCACCAACCGCGTCATCGCCTCCACCCGGGAACAGGAACTGCGGGTGGTCGGCGTCGAGCTGGCACTGCCCGGCCTCGTCTCCGGCGGCGTCGTCCGGCAGGCACCCAACCTCGGCTGGAGCAGGGTCGCGGCCGAGGGCATCTTCGGACAGGCGCTCAGCACGCTGCGCCCGGCCGGGCGGGCGCTGGCCGTCGGCTCCGACAACGAGGCCAACCTGGCGGCCCTCGCCGAGCTGTGGTTCGGCGGCCTCGGCGGTGTACGCACCTTCCTCTATCTCACAGCTGAGATCGGGGTGGGCGGCGCGCTCGTGGTGAACGGCGAAATGCTCCGGGGCGCCCACGGGTTCGCCGGCGAGATCGGGCACGTCGTCGTCGACCCGAAGGGCCCCCTCTGCCGGTGCGGCGCGCACGGCTGCCTGGAGCAGTACGCCGGCCGTGCGGCGCTGCTGCGGGCGGCCGGCATCGACCCGGACACGGGCGTGCGCGGGATCGCCGAGCTGGAACAGCGGGCCGCGGCAGGAGAGAAGCGGGCCGTCACCGCGCTGCGGGAGGCGGGGGACCGGATGGGCGTGGTCCTGGCCGGCGCGGTCAACCTCTTCGACCCGGAGGCGGTCGTGCTGGGCGGGATCTACCGGAATCTGATGCCCTGGCTGGAGGGGCCCGCGGACGCCCAGCTGACCGCCCGGGTGGTCTCGGGCCGCTGGCACGAGAGCGGCAGCCGTCTGAGGGCCTCGTCCCTCTCCGGCGACGCGGCGCGGGGCGCGGCGGCCCGCGTGGTGCACGACGTCCTGGACAACCCGGGCGCGTTCGCGGTGCGTTGACGGTACGTCCGGTAGGGCGGTGGGGGCGTCGCAGCGGGGCGGAGTGATACGTTCGAAGACTTTGTTCCTGCCGGAAGGAAAGTCATGGATGTTCCCTCTCTCCACCATCAGTTCCTCGGGGACGTGCTCCCGCGGATCCGGAAGGATCCGCGCGTGGCCGGGGTAGCCGTCGCCGGATCGATCGCGGTGGGACATCCCGACGTCTACTCGGACGTCGATCTGGTGGTGGTCGTCGACGACGCGTCGTTCGACGACGTCATGGCGGTCCGTCTCGCGCTGATCGGCTCGTGGACCGACCTCGTCGCGGGGTTCACCGGCGAGCACGTCGGGGAACCCCGCCTGATCATCGCGCTCGTCGGACCGCCCCTCCTCCACGTCGACTTCAAATTCGTGCGCGCCTCCGACTTCGCCGAGCGGATCGAGGACCCGGACGTGCTGTGGGACCGGGACGGGGGACTGGCCCGTTCGCTCGCGGAACATCCGTTTCGGGCCCCGTCGCTGGACCTCCAGTGGATCGAGGACCGCTTCTGGATCTGGGTGCACTACGGGGCGACGAAACTCGGGCGCGGCGAGCTCTTCGAGGTCATCGCCTTCCTCGGATTCCTGCGAGACACAGTGCTGGGGCCGATGGCTGCTCAGCGAGTGGGTGCCCCGCCCCGCGGCGTCCGCCGCCTGGAGTCCATCGCGCCGGAGGAGGCACGCGACCTCGGCGCGACCCTCTGCGGTCATGACGTGCAGGACGCCGGGCGGGCGGTCCTGGCCTGTGTGGAGCTCTACAGGCGGTGGCTCGAGGACGCCGGCGCGGCGGTCGAACGCCGCAACCGGGCCGAAGAGCTCGCCGTGCGGTATCTCCACGACGTCATCGGCCGACCCGCCGAGCGCTCGACGGTGTAGGCCGCTGCGCGTGGCCTACCGCAGCCCCTGCCGGTCCGACCAGGCCGAGATCGCGGCGGCGATCTCGGCGGGGCGGTCCTCCGGGGCGTGATGGCCGGCGGCCCCGCAGTGGACGGTCTCGAGCGCGGCGATGTTCGTCGCGCACCAGCGGGCCGTGTCGGGGCCGATCAGCAGGGTCGGCGAGCCTTCGAACTTCATGAGCAGCTTGGGGACGTCCTCGCTCTTCGCGAGCCAGGCGTCGTACGCCTCGATACGGGCGACGAGTTCCACCGGATCGCCGCCGAGAGGCATCTGGCGGGCCCACGCGAGAAGGGGTCGGCGGCTCTCGCGGGTCGGGTAGGGGGCCAGGTATTCCGCCAGGTCCGCGCCGCCCACCGGGGTGAGGACACCTCCGGTGAAGGCCTGACGGACGAACAGGTCCTGGTCCAGGACCAGTTCCTCGCCCATGCCCGGGGTCCGGATCGTCTCGGAGCGCTTGCGCGCCTGAGGGGAGAGGTCGGCCCAGGCCATGGGCTTGACGATGCTCTCCAGGAAGGCGACGCCCAGCACTCTGCCGGGATTCCGGGCCGCCCAGTCGAAGGCGAGCGCGCCGCCCCAGTCGTGGCCGATCAGGACCACCCGGTCGAGCCCGAGCGCGTCGAACCAGGCGTCGAGATAGCGGGCGTGGTCGGCGAAGCGGTAGGCGATGTCCGGCTTGCCGGACCGGCCCATCCCGATGAGGTCCGGGGCGAGCAGGCGCCCTGGGCCGAGACCTGGCATCACCTTCCTCCACACGTGTGAGGAGCCCGGATTGCCGTGGAGGAGGACGAACGCCGTCCCGCTCCCGGTGTCTTCGTAGTGCAGGGTCGAGTCGAGTACGCGTAACGCGGGCACGGGTCTCCTTCATTCAGGCCGGTGGGCCGAGCGGGGTGTCGAGGAGCGTCGTGAGGTCGCGAACCAGTGCGGCGGTGCGCTGATCGTCCATCCCGCCCAGCGGGGCGAGGAGTTGGTCGTGCAGCAGCCGGACGGTACGGATGGCAGGGGCGGCCGCCTCATGACCGGCAGTCGTCAGCTCCAGCCGCACGACACGGGTGTCCGACGTGTCCCGGGCACGCCGGACGAGTCCGGAGCTCTCCAGCGAGCGGGCCAGCTTCGACACGTAGAGGGCCTCAAGGCCGGTGTGATCGGCCAGTTGCCGCTGACTCGGGCGCAGTCCGGATCGCTCCATGCCGAACAGGGACGACAGCAGCACGTATTGAGCGTGCGTCAGCTTCAGGGGCGCCAGTGCCTGATCCACGGCGACCCGCCACTTGATCGACAGTCGCCAGACCAGGTAGCCGGGCGTCATCCCCTTCGTTCCCTCACTCATGGAAATACCGTACATGGCTACTATGTGCATGGCTACTAAAATTCGAGCCGACTCCCGGTGAAACGCCGACCGGGGGCGTACGCGCCGTGTTGCACGCGTACGCCCCCGGTGGGGAGGTCGGACGATCAGGCCTTGTGCGCCGCGATCAGCTGCTGATACCAGCGGTAGCTGTCCTTCGGGGTGCGCTCCAGGGTGTCGTAGTCGACCCGGATGATCCCGAACCGCTTCGCGTAACCCAGCGCCCACTCGAAGTTGTCCAGCAGCGACCACACGTAGTACCCGCGTACGTCGACACCGGCGTCCATGGCGGCCCGCAGTGCCGTCAGATGGGTGCGGAGGTACTCCACCCGGTCCGCGTCCTGGACGGAGCCGTCCGCCTCGACGCCGTCGAACTCCGCCGAGCCGTTCTCCGTGATGTGCACCGGCGGCAGGGCGTCGCCGTACGTCTGCTTCAGCACGGTCAGCAGATCGGTGAAGGACTCCGGGACGACCGGCCAGCCCATGGCCGTCTTGCGGACGTCCGGGTAGTTGCCCTCCGTGTACCGGTTGTCCGTGGCCACGCGCAGCGCCGGGTCCGCCTCGCGGTGCGGGGCGGCGGCGACCACGATCGGCCGGTAGTAGTTGATGCCCAGGAAGTCCATGGGCTGGGAGATCAGCTCCAGGTCGCCCTCGCGGCGGAAGTCCTGGCCGGTGATCAGCTCGCCCCAGGTCTCCTCCTCGGTGGCCGGGTAGCGGCCGGCGAGGAGCGGTTCGGTCCACACCAGGTTGTGCTGGGTGTCCGCGCGGACCACAGCGGCGAGGTCGGCGTCCGACTCGGTGGCCGGGACGTTGCGGTCCAGGTTGAGCGTGATGCCCGCCTCGCGGACGCCCGCCGCGCGCAGCGCGTTCATGGCGTGGCCGTGGCCGACCAGCAGGTGGTGGGCGGCGGCCAGCGCCCCGCGGCCCTCCTTGGCGCCCGGCGCGTGCCGGCCCACGGAGTAACCGAGGAACGCGCTGCACCACGGCTCGTTCAGGGTGATCCAGCGCGGCACCCGGTCGCCGAGGTGCTCGGCGACGACCGCCGTGTACTCGCCGAAGCGTTCCGCTGTCTCCCGTACCCGCCAGCCACCCTTGTCCTCCAGGGCCTGCGGCAGGTCCCAGTGGTAGAGGGTGGCGGCCGGCTCGATGCCCGCCTCCAGGAGCGAGTCGACGAGCCGGGAGTAGAAGTCCAGTCCCTTGGGGTTGACCGCTCCGCTGCCCGTGGCCTGGATCCGGGACCAGGCGATCGAGAAGCGGTACGACTCGACGCCCAGATCGCGCAGCAGCGCCACGTCCTCCGGGTAGCGGTGGTAGTGGTCGCAGGCGACGTCCCCCGTGTCGCCGCCGTCCGTCCTGCCGGGCGTGTGGCTGTAGGTGTCCCAGATGGACGGGCCGCGGCCGTCTTCCTCCACGGCGCCCTCGATCTGGTACGAGGCCGTGGCCGCGCCGAAGACGAATCCGGGCGGGAAGACCGGGAAGTCACTCATGGGAACCCTTACTTGACCGAGCCACCGGTGATACCGGCGGCGATGTACTTCTGTGACAGGACGAGGAGGACCGCGGCGGGCACCGCCGAGAGCACGGAGGCGGCCATGACCGAGCCCCAGTCGCCGACGTGGGCGCCGATGTACTGGTAGATGCCCAGCGTGATCGGCTTGACGTCGTCCGTGGTGTTCAGCGTGAGCGCGAACATGAAGTCGCTCCAGGCGTACAGGAACGAGAACAGCCCGGCGGTGATCAGCGAGTTCCGGCTCATCGGCAGGACGACCTGGATGAACGTACGGACGCGGCCCGCACCGTCCACCTCGGCGGCCTCGATGACCTCACGCGGGATCGACACCATGAACGAACGCATCAGCACGATCGCGAAGGGGATGCCCAGCGAGGCGTCCGCCAGCATCAGGCCGAAGTAGGAGTTGACCAGGCCGAGGTCCACGTACGCGCTGTACAGGGCGTTCGCGATGACGATGCCCGGCACCATCTGGGTGATGAGCGTGCCGAAGACGATCGTCTTGCCGCCGCGCAGCTTGAACTGCGCCAGCCCGTACGCCGCCGGCGCGGAGATCGCCAGACAGATGGCCACGGCGCCGAGCGCCACGGCCAGCGAGGTCAGCAGGTTGGTTCCCTGCTCGGTGATGGCCGAGGTGAAGCCGGAGAAGTCCACGCCCGTCGGGACCGGGCCCACGTCGACCAGGCTCGCGTCCGGCTGGAGCGCGGTGTTGATCATCCAGTACAGCGGGAACAGCATGACCGCGAGGACGACGACGCCGAAGACGGTCGCACCCCAGCGGCGCTTGGGCCGGTGGATGGTGGCGGGAGCCGGGGCGGCGGGGATCTGGGTGGTGGTCGCCATGCCGGTCACTTCCCCTCGTTGCGGTTGACCCGCAGGTAGAACACCGCGAAGACGGCGGAGATCAGGATCAGGATGTTGCCGACCACGGCACCGGCCCCGAAGTCCATCTGGACGAAGGAGTTCTGGTACGTGAGCGTGCCGAGCGTCTGGGTGGAGTCGGCCGGCCCGCCGTCCGTGAGGGCGAGGACCAGGTCGAGGATCTTGACCGTCGACATGAAGCCGAGCACCAGCACCACGGTGATGACGGGCTTGAGCATGGGCAGGGTGACCGAGCGGAACGTACGCCAGGCGGACGCGCCGTCGAGCGCGGCGGCCTCGTTCAGCTCCTTGGGGACCTCCTGGAGGCCGCCGTAGAGGATCACCATGTTGAACGGGATGCCGATCCAGATGTTCACCAGGATCACCGAGACCAGCGCCATGCTGGTGCTCGTCAGCCACGGTGTGTCACCGGGGAGGCCGACGGTGCCCAGGAAGGAGTTGAGGACACCGGTGTCCTGGTCGAAGATGCGCCGCCACACGATGCCGGAGACGACCATCGGGACCAGCCACGGCAGCAGGATCAGGGAGCGCAGGATCCCGTTCAGGGGGAAGCGGCGGGTGAAGAAGACTGCGAGAGCCAGACCGATGCAGAACTGGCCCACGAGCGACCCGACGGTGAAGAGGATCGTCTGCCACAGGGCCTTGCCGAACAGCCCGTCGTTGAAGACGTTGCTCCAGTTGTCCGTGCCGTTGAACGGTGCCTCGCCGGTGAAGAAGGTGGACGGCGAGTAGTCCTGGAAGCTCATCACGATGTTGCGGACGAGCGGGTAGCCGAAGAACAGCGCCATGAAGATCACGGCGGGGGCGATGAACCCCCACTGGGCGAGCGTCCTGCGCCGCTTGGCGCTCCGCGGGTTCACGGGCTTCCTGACCGCTTCGGCCGCGGGGGCCTTCGGGTCGGCCGGCGGTGCGGCGGCTGAGGCTGTGGTGGATGACATCGTTCGTTACCTCAGTTCCCGCTCTTGACCTGCTGCTGGGCACGCTTCAGAGCGGCCTCGCTGGACTCGCCGGTGAGCGCGGACTGGAAGGCGCTCTGCAGGGCGAGCGACACGGACGACCACTGCGCGCCGACCTTCGCGGTACGGGAGCGGGCCGTCGAGACCTGTCCGGCCAGGGCCGCGAGCTCGGGCGCCTTCGTGCGCCAGACGGCCGCGGCCTTGGTGTTGGCCGGGACCATCCAGCTGTTCAGGGCGTAGGTGATCTGCTCCTGCTCGCCCGCCATGCAGCCGATGATCTTCGCGGCCGTCTTCTCGCGCTCGGTGTCGCCGGTGTTGGGCACGGTGAGCACACCGCCGCCCAGCGGACCGACCGAGTCGTCGCCCGCCTCGGGCACCGGGATCTCGGCGATGCCCCAGTTGAGCCCCTTCTTGGCGTTCAGGGTCTCGACCTGCCAGGGGCCGTTGATCATCATGGCCGCGTTACCGGCCATGAACTGGTCGTTGACGTCCGCCTGGGTCCAGTTGACCGTGGACTTGGAGAGCGAGCCGTCCTTCAGGAGCGCCTTCCAGTAGTCCAGGGCCTCGGCCACCTCGGGGGTGTCGAGCTTCGACTCGTCGCCGCCGTTGGACCACATGAACGGGGTGAACTGGAAGACACCGTCCTCCGCGCCGCCCGCGCTGAGCGCCAGGCCGTACCGCTTGCCCTGGGTCAGCTTCTTGGCGGTCGACTGCATCTCGGCCCAGGTGGTGGGCACCTTCAGTCCGGCCTTGTCGAGGGTGTCCTTGTTGTAGAACAGCGCCAGGGTGTTCACCGTGCGCGCGGCCCCGTAGTACTTCCCGTCGAACGAGCCGAAGTCGACGATCCCCTCGGGGATGTCCGTCGTGGTGAGCCCGAGGTCCTTCAGCGGGATGAGCCCGCCGGCCTCGGCGAAGGTCGGCATCTCGGACGCGTCCAGCTGGAGGACGTCCGGCAGCGACTTGGAGGACGCCATGCGCAGCGCCTTCGTCATCAGCTGCGCGGCCGGCACGCTCTGCTGCTCGATGGTGATCCCGAGCTGCTTGCTGCAGCGCTTGAGGGTGTCACCGTCCCAGCGGTGGTACGACTCGTCGGTCGAGGAGTTCATGACGGTGTAGACGTCCTCGTCCCGCTGCTGGCCGCACCCCGACAGAACGGTGCCGGCGACGATCGCGGAGACGACGGTGAAGGGGACGACGATCCGCCTGGTGCGGCGGCTGCGGCGTCGGATCCGTCCGTCCGGGGAAGGTTCTGTCACGGTGGTGCCCTTGCGGTAAGAGGGTGGCCGGGCCCATGGGAACGCTCCCACAGGGTGGTAGTCAAGCCCCCTGCGTGGATCCGGCGGTGTCACTGCGGGGTGCCCGGTGGTGGTTGGCCGGGCACCCCTTTTTTTTCGGGGGTGGGTCAGCGGACGCCGAGGAGGTGTTCCATGGCGAGCTGGTCGAGGG
>NZ_JBHWZS010000035.1:0-45510 GCF_042728155.1 Streptomyces sp. NPDC060209 | reverse complement strand
CCCCCTCCCCGGGGTGCGGCCCACCGGCCGGAACGAGCTGGGGGTGCGGTCAGCGCACCTCGGTGATCTCGGGCCCGCGCTGGAGCTGGCCCATGCCGCCGGAGAACTTCGAGCTCTCCTGGTCCTCCTGCTGCACGCCCTCGGGCACCATCTGGGCGTCCTCGGGAAGCTTCAGGACGATCGGGTCACGCGGGGCCATCGGACCCTCACCACGGACGACGACGGTGTCCCGGAAGATCGTCTCCAGCAGCCCGGCGGCCTCCGGCTGCACCGCGCCCTGGCCGGAGATCACGCCGCGAAGGAACCAGCGCGGTCCGTCGACGCCGACGAAGCGCACCAGCTGTACGCCGTTCTTCCCGTCCGGAAGCTGTACGGGGACCTGGGCGCGCAGTTCCCAGCCCAGCGGGCCCTCGACCTCGTCGATGATCCCGCCCTGCTGCGTGATGCCCGAGGCGATCTCCTCGCGCACCTCGCCCCAGATGCCCTCCTTCTTGGGGGCGGCGAAGGCCTGGAGCTGGACCGCGCTGTCGCGCACCACGACGGTGGCCGCGACGATCGCGTCACCGGCGACCTCCACGCGGAGCTCCATGCCCTCGACCCCGGGCACGAAGACGCCGCCCAGGTCCACCCTGCCCTCGCCGGGCTGGGAGACCTCGGAGATGTCCCACGGCCCGTCGGGGCGGGGGGCCGGCGGAAGGTTCGTGCGGCGCGAGCCGTTCCCGGCTCCGGTGTCGTCGAGCTCGTCGGCGACCTGCTCGGTCTCGCGCGCTTCGTCCGCCGTGTCCTTGGCGGAACCACTGTTCTTGCGACGTCCGAACACGTCAATGTCCTTCCCGGTCGGATACGACCGAAGCGTAGCTGTTCCCACCCTGGGTGTTACCGCCCGTGACGCCGTCCACCGCGGCGTGGCCGCCGGTGGATCCGAAGCCCCCCTCGGCCCGCGCCGAGCCGGGGAGCTCCGTCACCTCGTGGAAGCGCACCTTCTCGACCTGCTGGACGACCAGTTGGGCAATCCGGTCGAACCGTTCGAACCTCACGGTCTCGCGTGGATCGAGATTGACCACGATGACCTTGATCTCCCCACGGTACCCGGCATCGACCGTCCCTGGGGCGTTCACGAGAGCCACTCCGCAGCGGGCAGCGAGGCCCGAACGGGGATGCACGAAGGCGGCGTACCCGTCGGGCAGCGCGATCGACACCCCTGTGGGGAGCACCGCCCGTTCGCCCGGGGCCAGCTCGGCGGCCTCGGTGGTGACCAGATCGGCACCGGCGTCACCCGGGTGTCCGTAGCCGGGGATCGGCACGTCCGGGTCGACCCGGCGGATGAGTACGTCGACGGGGTGGCGCATCAGGGGTTCACCTCGAAGGCACGGGCGCGCCTGATCTGGTCGGGGTCGGACATCGCGGCCTGGATCTCCTCCGGCCGTCCGTTGTCGATGAAGTGGTCCACCTTGACCTCGATGAAGAGGGCTTCCGCCCGGACCGCGACGGGCCCCTCGGGGCCGCCGGTCCGCCCCGTCGCACGGCAGTAGATCTTCCGGCCGTGGACGGCGGTGACCTCGGCCTCCAGGAAGAGCACCGTGTCCACCGGCACCGGCAGGACGTAGTCGGTCTCCAGCCGTCCGGTCACGGCGATCACCCGCAGCAGCCAGCTCAGCGCGCCGAGCGTCTCGTCCATCGCCGTGGCCAGGACACCACCGTGTGCCAGCCCCGGAGCGCCCTGGTGAGCGGGCTTCACGGTGAACTCGGCGGTGACACTCACGCCCTCTCCGGCCGTCGCCTGGAGATGCAGTCCGTGCGGCTGTCCGCCACCACAGCCGAAACAGTGTTCGTAGTGGGAGCCGAGAAGCTCCCCGGGCGCGGGTGCGTCGGGATGGCGGACAGGCTTCACCGCGTCGGCCGGGGGTGTCAGACGTGCAGATGTTCCACTCACAGCCGCAGACCTTACCCGCGCGGCCGACCGCTGGTCGCGCCGTGCCAAGCTTGCTTTCATGCAGCCTTCCGCACCTCCCTTCGACGAACGTCTCACAGCGCCCCGTTCGTGGTGGCTCATCGCCTTCGGGATCGGCGTCGCGTGCGCGGTGATGTTCCTGCCGCTCGGCCTCCTGCCCATGCTCGGTGGCCTGGTCGCCGGTACGGCAGCGGCGTGCGTGGGCGTCAGTTCGTACGGCTCCGCGCGCATCCGCGTCGTGGCGGGCGCACTCGTCGCGGGCGACGCCCGGATCCCGCTGGAGGCACTCGGTGACGCCGAGGTGCTGGACGGCGAGGAGGCGCGCGCCTGGCGCACCTACAAGGCGGACACCCGCGCGTTCATGCTGCTGCGCAGCTACATCCCGACGGCGGTGCGGGTGAAGGTCACGGATCCGGCGGACCCGACGCCGTACGTCTATCTGTCGACCCGGGAGCCGCAGGCTCTGGTGGCGGCTCTGGCGCCCGTACCCGCCTGACGGGTCAGCGGCCGGGGTCGTCCAGTCCGTCGGGCAGCTCCTTGGCGGGCTTCGCCGGCTGCTCCAGCGGAGGAAGCTCCGGGAGGCGGTCCCAGGGGATCTGCTGGCGCCGCAGGTCGCTCCTGACCCGGTCGGCGAGCTTCCTGGTGTCCCGCCGGTTCATCATCGCGCCGACGGCGGCACCGATCATGAACGGGATGAGGTTCGGCAGGTCGCGCACGGTGCGCTTCATGATCTGCTGACGCAGCTCGCGCTTCATCTGCCCGCCCAGCGCCGCGTTGAGCGTGGTGGGCCGTGAGACGTCGATGCCGCGCTCCTCCGTCCAGGACGTCAGATACGCGGTGCTGCGCTGGCCGAGGTTGCCCGGGGGGCGTTGGCCGTAGACCTCGTGGAGCTCGGCGACGAGCTTCATCTCGACGGCGGCCACACCGGTGATCTCGGCTGCCAGCTCGGCGAGCATGGCGGGGGGTACGGGCATCATCGCCGCCGCCCCGATGCCCGCGCCGACGGTCGCCGTGGCGTTGCAGGCGCCCGCGACGAGCTTGTCGGCGAGCTCTTCGGGGCCGAGCCCCGGGAACTGCCTGCGCAGGGTGGCGAGGTCCCGCACAGGGACACGGGGAGCCGTGTCGATGATCCGGTCGGCCACCATGCCGACCGCGGCCGCGGCGCTCTCCCTGCTCCTGCGTACGCCTCGTTTCAGTTTGTGCAGGCGGCCGGATCGTGCCGGTCCGTCCTGCTCCGGCCCGGGTGGCGGGTCCGCCGCCCTTGCCACTTCGAGCGAGGCCGGACGGCCCCGCTCGTCGTCAGGTGTACTGCCGGGAGAGGCAGGCAGGGCGGCCTGGTGCTCGGCAGTGGGGCTCTCGCCCTCTGCCGGGCCTGTGCCGCCCTGATGTGCCTCCGACGACTTCGTGCGCCGCAAGCGCCGCTTCCGGAACGGTGTGTCGCCTGCCACGGCCGGAGGCCCTCAGTCGCAGTCGCGGCAGATGGGCTGGCCGTTCTTCTCGCGCGCCAGCTGGCTGCGGTGGTGCACGAGGAAGCAGCTCATGCAGGTGAACTCGTCGGCCTGCTTGGGCAGGACCCGCACGGCGAGCTCTTCGTTGGACAGGTCTGCTCCGGGCAGCTCCAGTCCTTCTGCCGCGTCGAACTCGTCGACGTCGACGGCGGATGCCGTCTTGTCGCTCCGACGAGCCTTGAGCTCTTCGAGGCTGTCCTGGTCCACGTCGTCGTCGGTCTTGCGTGGGGTGTCGTAATCCGTTGCCATGTCGCTCTCCCCCTCTTGGGTGTCTGCGGTGTCTCAGCGCACGTAACGCGTGAGAGGCCGGACTTGTGCCCGACCTGAGGCGGAGATTTTGCCTCACATCAAGGTCTGTTACTCAATCGACACCCAACCGGATCTCTCGTGAGCGATCAGCTTGGGTGGCGATGGGGACCGTACACGGTCCGATTGCTGCTGTTCACGGGCGCCACCCCGTGTACTTCCCGTGATATCGACCCCCGGAAACCCGGACGTTTCCAGGCTTTCGGGCAGATCTGTGATCACGGAGAGTAGAGGTACCGAAAATCGCTTCTGTGATCGATCACACAGGGACAGAACGGAAACAGGGTTCGAAAATTCCGCCCAAAGCGAACAGAGCGATCCAATGCGGCTTCACACCGTGAAGCCTCTCAGACCGGAAGGGTGACGCGCATCACGAGACCACCGCCCTCGCGAGGCTCCGCGATGATACGGCCTCCGTGGGCCCGCGCGACGGATCGTGCGATCGACAGGCCGAGCCCGACCCCCTTGTCGCTGCCCGTGCGCTCCGTCCGCAGCCGCCTGAACGGCTCGAAGAGGTTGTCGATCTCGTAGGCGGGCACCACGGGGCCGGTGTTCGAGACGGTCAGGAGCGCCTGCCCGTGCTGGAGCTCGGTGGTGACCTCCACCCAGCCGTCCTCGGCCACGTTGTAGCGCACGGCGTTCTGCACGAGGTTGAGCGCGATCCGCTCCAGGAGGACACCGTTTCCCTGGACGACGGCCTGAGCACGCTCGCCGCGGACCTCGACCCCCTTCGCCGCCGCCTCGGCCAGGGTCTGGTCGATGGCACGGTCGGCGACCTCGGCCAGGTCCACGGGTTTGCGTTCGATGATCTGGTTGTCGCTGCGGGCGAGCAGCAGCAGCCCTTCGACCAGCTGCTCGCTGCGCTCGTTCGTGGCCAGGAGCGTCTTGCCCAGCTGGTGGAGCTCCGGCGGGGCCTCGGGGTCGGAGAGGTGGACCTCCAGCAGCGTGCGGTTGATCGCGAGGGGCGTGCGCAGCTCGTGCGAGGCGTTGCCCACGAACCGCTGCTGGGCCGTGAAGGCCCGCTCCAGCCGGTCCAGCATCTCGTCGAAGGTGTCCGCGAGCTCCTTCAGCTCGTCGTCCGGCCCGTCCAGCTCGATCCGCCGGGTCAGGTCCGTGCCGACCACCCTGCGGGCGGTGCGGGTGATCCGGCCGAGCGGCGACAGGACGCGGCCGGCCATGGCGTAGCCGAAGGCGAAGGCGATGACGCTGAGACCCACCAGGGCCAGCAGCGAACGGTTCAGCAGGGAGTCGAGCGCGTGGTCGCGCTGCTGGTTGGCGCAGGCGTTGAGGGCCGCGTTGAAGGTGTCGGGACTGGCCTTCGTCGGCAGATCGCACACCTGGCTGGTGACCTGGCCGTTCACCACCTCGAACGGCAGGTCGCTTCCCACGTCGAGAGCCTGCGCCGCCAGCATGTAGATGATCGACAGCAGGAGGATGCCCGCGATCAGGAACATGCCGCCGTACAGCAGCGTGAGCCGTATCCGGATGGTCGGGCGCAGCCAGGGGTACGGGGACTCCTGCGCCTTGGGTTCCCAGGTCGGTTTCGGGGGTGCCTTCATGGGCGCCGGGGAGGCTGCCATCACGCCCTCAGATCCGGTATCCGGAGCCGGGGACGGTGACGATGACGGGGGGCTCGCCCAGCTTGCGGCGCAGGGTCATGACGGTGACCCGCACCACGTTGGTGAACGGGTCGGTGTTCTCGTCCCAGGCCTTCTCCAGCAGCTGCTCCGCCGAGACGACCGCGCCCTCGCTGCGCATCAGGACCTCCAGGACCGCGAACTCCTTCGGGGCGAGCTGGATCTCCTGCTCGTCCCGGAAGACCTCGCGGCGGTTGGGGTCGAGCTTGATGCCGGCCCGCTCCAGCACGGGCGGCAGCGCGACCGTGGTGCGGCGCCCCAGGGCGCGTACCCGTGCGGTCAGCTCGCTGAAGGCGAAGGGCTTGGGCAGGTAGTCGTCCGCGCCGAGCTCGAGTCCCTCGACCCGGTCGCTGACGTCACCGGACGCCGTGAGCATGAGCACCCGGGTGGGCATACCGAGCTCGACGATCTTGCGGCAGACGTCGTCGCCGTGCACCAGCGGGAGGTCCCTGTCCAGCACGACGACGTCGTAGTCGTTGACCCCGACCCGTTCGAGAGCCGCCGCTCCGTCGTAGACGACGTCGACGGCCATGGCCTCCCGGCGCAGCCCGGTTGCCACCGCATCGGCGAGCAGCTGCTCGTCCTCGACGACGAGTACGCGCACGGCGCAGTCCTTCCCTAGATCTCCGAAAAAACGGCGAGCGGCCCTCGTTCCGGCCGCTCGCTGCACGTCAGCGGCACCGACTGTGCGCGTCCATCCTGCCCGCAACGCGCATAAACCGGCGGTAAGACGGCGCGGCCCGGACCGTCACTCCAGGGAATTGATCGGATTTCCGGGCCAGTTGAGGTTTCTCGCGGACCGGCGGCGGGGAGGACGCTCTCACACCCCGCGATCACGCCATGTATGTGGCGTACCACAGCCCGTCCTGCTTCCAGAGGGACTGCGTGATCACCCGCACCCCGGCCTGCGCGCCGGGGGACCACCGGGCACACCCCCGTGCCACCGACCCACGATGAGGGGGCGCTTCATGGACGCTTTCACCGCAGGTCTGCTGCAACGAATCAAGACCACCGAGTCCGACCTCACGAGGGCTCGCGAGACGGGCGACGACTTCCTCGCGGATGTCGAGCAGGGAGAGCTTGACGACCTGCATCGCCTCGCCGCCGAGCACGGCGTGGAAATCGGCGCCACAAGCGTCTGAGCCGCCACGAGAGGGCCCCGGGAGCTGTCATGGCTCTCCGGGGCCCTCTCTTGTGCCGACGGCCTCCCTGGGTGCCTCAGCAGGCTCAGGGAGGGCGTTCGGTCAGTCGTGCCAGGCTCCCAGTTCCTCGAGGAGCGCCTGCAGCGGCTCGAAGACCCCCGGCGTCGCCGCGACGGTCAGGTCACCGTCCGCCGGCCGTCCGGGCCTTCCTCCGGTCAGGGCACCTGCCTCCCGGGCGATGAGATCACCGGCCGCGACGTCCCACGGGTGCAGTCCGCGCTCGTAGTAGCCGTCGAGCCGGCCGGCCGCCACGTCGCACAGGTCGATGGCCGCCGATCCCCCGCGCCGGATGTCCCGCAGTCGCGGGATCAGCTGCTGGGCCACGGCCGCCTGATGGGTGCGGACCTCCGTGACGTAGTTGAAACCGGTCGACACCAGAGCCTGGTCGAAGGGTGCCGTGGGGCGGCAGCGCAGTGCGTCCCCGTTCCCGTACGCGCCGCGGCCGAGCACCGCGTGGAACGTCTCGCGGCGCATCGGGGCCTCGACCACGCCGACGACCCGTTCGCCGTCGCGCTCGGCGGCGATGGAGACGGCCCAGGTCGGGAGGCCGTAGAGGTAGTTCACCGTGCCGTCGAGCGGGTCGATGACCCACCGGATCCCACTGCTGCCCTCGGCGCTGGCGCCCTCCTCGCCGAGGAAGCCGTCGGCGGGGCGGTGCTCGGACAGGTAGCCGGTGATCAGCTTCTCCGCCCGGATGTCCATCTCGGTGACGACGTCGATCGGGCTGGACTTCGTCGCGGCCACCCCGAGGTCGGCGGGACGGCCGTCACGCAGCAGCGCGCCGGCTCTGCGGGCCGCCTCCAGGGCGAGGTCGAGCAGTTCGGACAGGAGGGGGTCGGTCACAACGCTCCAGAGGTGGTGTCGTGGGCCGGGACGGGCCTGTCGGCGCCCGCGCGGCGGGAAGGCGGACGGCTGCGGCTAGAACGGGCTGTCGGCCCCCGCGGCGGCCGGCTTGAGTGCCCTGGCCGGGCAGCAGCCGACCGGGCAGAGGTCGTGGGAGGGGCCGAGCGTGCCCAGGGCACACGGCGCGACCGGGCGGTCCTGTTCGGCGGCGGCGCGCTCCAGTACGAGCTCCCGCACGGCTGCGGCGAACCGCGGGTCCGCGCCCACCGTCGCGGAGCGGCGCACCGGCAGTCCGAGCTCGGCGGCCTTCGCGGTGGCCTCCGTGTCGAGGTCGTACAGCACTTCCATGTGGTCCGAGACGAAGCCGATGGGCGCCATGACGACCGCCGGGACTCCGTCGCCGTGGAGTGCCTCCAGGTGGTCGCAGATGTCGGGCTCCAGCCACGGGATGTGCGGGGCGCCGCTGCGCGACTGGTAGACGAGCTGCCAGGGGTGGTCGACGCCGGTCTCCTCGCGCACGGCCTCGGTGATCAGCCGGGCGACGTCCAGGTGCTCGGCCACGTAGGAGCCGCCGTCGCCGTGCGTCTCCGCCGGCCCGGAGGTGTCGGCCGCGGCGGTCGGGATGGAGTGCGTGGTGAACGCGAGGTGCGCCCCCGCCCTGACGTCCTCGGGGAGGTCGGCCAGCGACGCCAGCACGCCGTCCACCATGGGCCGTACGAAGCCCGGGTGGTTGAAGTAGTGCCGCAGCTTGTCCACCCGGGGCACCGGGAGCCCTTCCGCCTCCAGTGCGGAGAGTGACTCCGCCAGGTTCTCGCGGTACTGACGGCAGCCGGAGTACGAGGCGTAGGCGCTGGTGGCGAGCACGGCGATCCGGCGGTGGCCGTCCGTGATCATCTCGCGGAGGGTGTCGGTGAGGTACGGAGCCCAGTTGCGGTTGCCCCAGTACACCGGCAGTTCGAGGCCGTGATCCGCGAAGTCCTTGCGCAGCGCGTCCAGCAGCGCCCTGTTCTGCGCGTTGATCGGGCTCACTCCGCCGAAGAGGAAGTAGTGCTTGCCGACCTCCTTGAGCCGTTCTTCGGGGATGCCCCGGCCGCGCGTCACGTTCGCGAGGAACGGGACCACGTCGTCAGGGCCTTCGGGACCGCCGAAGGACAGCAGCAGCAGAGCGTCGTAGGGAGCGGGATCACGCAGATCGGACATGCCCCGATCCTGCCACCCGCCGCCGACAGCGCGGCAACCGCCACCGCCCGGGTCCGGGTGGCAGCGGCCGCCCGTAAGCTGTGTCAGCCCCCTGCACACCTGACAGGCTTCCCCGGAGCTCCCCCTTGCCCAGCCCCTACCGCGCCATCTTCGACGCCCCCGGAAGCCGTGGGTTCTCCGCGGCCGGATTCCTCGGCCGGATGCCGCTGTCCATGATGGGGATCGGCGTGGTGACGATGGTCTCCCAGCTCACCGGCCGCTACGGGCTGGCGGGGGCGCTCTCCGCGACGCTCGCCATGGCGGCGGCCGTCATGGGCCCGCAGGTCTCTCGGCTGGTCGACCGGTACGGGCAGCGCCGTGTACTGCGCCCCGTCACGCTGTTCGCGGCCGCGTCGGTCGCGGGGCTGCTGGTCTGCGCCCAGCAGCGGCTTCCCGACTGGACCCTGTTCGTCTTCGCGGCGGGCGCGGGCTGTGTCCCGAGCGTGGGGTCGATGGTCCGGGCCCGCTGGGCCGAGATCTACCGGGGTTCCGGGCGGCAGCTGCACACCGCGTACTCCTGGGAGTCGATCGTCGACGAGGTGTGCTTCATCTTCGGGCCTATCGTCTCCATCGGTCTGTGCACCGCCTGGTTCCCGGAGGCCGGCCCACTGCTGGCCGGCGGGTTCCTGGTGGTGGGCGTCTTCTGGCTGACGTCCCAGCAGGCCACGGAGCCCAGGCCGCATCCGAAGGAGCACCACACGGGCGGCTCGGCACTGCGCTCGTCCGGACTCCAGGTGCTGGTGATGACCTTCGTCGCCACCGGGGCGATCTTCGGAGCGGTGGACGTGGTGACGGTGGCCTTCGCCGAGGAGCGCGGCCACAAGGCGGCGGCCAGCCTCGTGCTCGCGGTCTACGCCCTGGGCTCCTGTCTCGCCGGAGCGGTCTTCGGTCTGCTGCACCTGCGGGGGAAGCCGTCCACCAGGTGGCTGGTGGGGGTGTGCGCGATGGCCGTGAGTATGATCCCCCTCCAACTGGCCGGGAGCCTGCCGTTCCTGGCCGTGGCGCTCTTTGTCGCGGGCCTCGCCATCGCACCGACGATGGTCACCACCATGGCCCTCGTCGAACAGCACGTACCGCGCACCCAGCTGACCGAGGGCATGACCTGGACCAGTACCGGACTCGCCGTCGGAGTGGCGCTCGGCTCCTCCGCCGCAGGCTGGGTGGTCGACGCCTCCGGGGCCGAGGCGGGGTACGCGGTGCCCGCCGTGGCGGGAGCGCTCGCGGCCGCGGTGGGGCTCCTGGGGTACCGCCGGCTCGCGGAGCCGGTGCCTACGGGAGGGCGCGGGGAAGATGACCGACACCTACGCACGGACGGCGAACACGTGGCGTAACTGGGCGGGCAATGTCACGGCCCGGCCCGTACGCGTGGAGTCCCCCGCCTCCGTCGACGAACTCGCCGAGGTGCTCCGTAGGGCCTCCGAGGACGGACTGACGGTCAAGCCCGTCGGCACCGGTCATTCGTTCACCGCGACCGCGGCCACGGACGGGGTCCTCATACGCCCGGATCTGCTCACCGGGATCCGAGGCGTCGACCGTGAGGCGATGACCGTGACGGTCGAGGCCGGCACCCCGCTGAAGCGCCTCAACGCCGCGCTCGCCCGTGAGGGCCTCTCCCTCACCAACATGGGCGACATCATGGAGCAGACGGTCGCCGGGGCCACGTCCACGGGCACCCACGGCACCGGCCGCGACTCGGCGTCGATCTCGGCGCAGATCCGCGCGCTGGAGCTGCTCACGGCCGACGGCACGGTGCTGCGCTGCTCGGCCGAGGAGCACCCGGACGTCTTCGCGGCGGCCCGCATCGGGCTCGGGGCGCTCGGCGTGGTCACCGCGGTCACGTTCGCCGTGGAACCGGTCTTCCTGCTGACGGCCCGCGAGGAGCCGATGACCTTCGACCGGGTCACAGCCGACTTCGATCAGCTGGTCACCGAGAACGAGCACTTCGAGTTCTACTGGTTCCCGCACACCGGCAACTGCAACACCAAGCGCAACAACCGCAGCGCGGGCCCCGCCGCTCCGCCCGGGCGGGTCAGCGGCTGGATCGAGGACGAGTTCCTCTCCAACGGGATCTTCCAGGTCGCCTGTTCGGTCGGCCGGGCGGTCCCCATGGCCATCCCCTCCATCGCCAGGATCTCCAGCCGCGCCCTTTCGGCCCGTACGTACACCGACATCCCGTACAAGGTGTTCACCAGCCCCAGGCGGGTGCGCTTCGTCGAGATGGAGTACGCCCTGCCGCGCGAGGCGGCGGTCGCGGCCCTGCGCGAGCTCAAGGCCATGGTGGAGCGCTCACCGCTGCGGATCAGCTTCCCGGTGGAGGTCCGCACCGCGCCCGCGGACGACATGGCGCTCTCCACGGCCTCGGGCCGGGACAGCGCGTACATCGCGGTGCACCTGTACCGCGGCACGCCGTACCAGGCGTACTTCACGGCGGTCGAGCGGATCATGACGGGATACGACGGCCGCCCGCACTGGGGAAAGATCCACACCAGGGACTCCGGCTACCTGGCCGGGGCCTACCCCCGGTTCGGCGAGTTCACGGCCGTACGCGACCGGCTCGACCCGGACCGGCTGTTCGCCAACGACTACCTGCGGCGCGTGCTCGGGGACTGAGCCCGCGGAGGCGGACAGGACCGGATCACCGGTCAGTGTCCGTCCCGGCCCCGCCCTGCTGGTCCGGGACCTCGTCGGCCCCGGTCGGGTCAGGGGCGGCCGGAGTGGTGCCGTCGTCGCCCGGCGTCGCCGGGGCGGTGGCCTCCGGAGTCGAGGCCCCGCCGGACGCCGAGGGCGTGGGGGTGGGGTCCGTGGCCGAACCGTCGCCGGCGGAGGGATCGGGCTGCGCGCCGCCGTCCTCGTCCGGGTCCGTGCCGGGCGTCGTCGTGCTCCCGCTGCTCGGCACGTTCCCGTCGTTCCCCTGGTCACCCTGGTCCGAGTCGTCCTCCTGGCCCGTGCTGTCCGAGGGCGACGGCGAGGTCGTCCCCCCGTGGCGCTCGCCGCCCACGACGGAGCCGATGGTCGTCCGTCCGTTGCCACCCAGATCGTGGCCGGAGACCATTTCGTACACGGTGATGCCGGCCATCGACAGGACGAAGACACCGGTGGCCGCGAGGGCCGATCGCTTCCAGCCACGGACGCGAGTGCCGTGCGTACGGGCATCCGAGTAGGAGTCGCCCGTGATCGCGTCGCCGGGGCGTGGGTCTCCCCGGTACGCCTCGCCGGGGTTCGCCTCGGACGGCCGGAACTGTCGCAGAACCGTCGTGCGGTCCGCTCCGGGCTCCACCGTCCGCAGGGCCCTCGTGGCGTCGTCCTCCGGCCGCTGCGGCGCGGGATACGTCTCCCTGGTCCGCACCGTCACCTGACGGCCCGCCGGATGCTTCACCTGGACGGTGACTTCGCGGATCTGCTCACCGGTACGACGGAAGAAGTGCTGGAAGACCGAGCCACCGCAGGTGGCCACCACGCTCATCACGCCCGCGCCGGCGATGGTTCCGTAAACACCGAGCTGCGAGGCCATGACGGCCGCCGCGACCGCCGCGACGGCGCTGCCCGCAACCTGCGGCAGGCTCAGATCTATGCGCCTTTCCTTGCGTTCCGCATCACTCTGCGGCTTCTGAACCATGATCTGCCCCTGCTCGACAACTAGCCCACCTTGCACCAGGAAGGGACATTTGAGCGAATCAGATAGTTCCGATTCTGGAGATTTTGTGAAGCAGCACACGCATCGAGGGCATATCGCGAACAACGGGGTAACCCAACTCCCGTGCCCCGTGAGAACTTCGGCGGCGCGCCGGTCCACCCACGTGGCCCGAATGGAGTACTGTGGCGAGCCCTGGGGCCGGACTCCCGCATGGGAATCCGGAACTTCCGGGAGGGGGCCGAAGGCGGCACCCGAACCGGCGGCGCCGCGGCATCGCACGGGCGCCTGCTACATGCAGCGACCATCCGGTCGCCGTGCGTCGCAAACAGGTAACCGTGCCATCGTGGCGTCCAGGGCCAAGGCCCGACACGCCGGGTTACTTGGCAAGGTTGTGGCAGGCCGAACCCGGGCAGGTCACACTCGACTAGCGGAAGCAGCGACGCACGTGACGTCGGCAGGCACCACCCGGGAGGTTCCCATGCCCGAACTGCGTGTCGTGGCCGTCTCAAACGACGGCACACGACTGGTGCTCAAGGCTGCGGACAGCACGGAGTACACGCTTCCGATCGATGAGCGGCTGCGTGCCGCCGTGCGCAATGACCGCGCCCGGCTCGGCCAGATCGAGATCGAGGTGGAGAGCCATCTCCGCCCTCGCGACATCCAGGCGCGTATACGTGCCGGCGCCTCCGCCGAGGAGGTCGCCCAGTTCGCCGGCATCCCGGTGGACCGGGTACGCCGCTTCGAGGGCCCCGTGCTCGCGGAGCGTGCGTTCATGGCCGAGCGCGCCCGGAAGACTCCTGTGCGCCGTCCCGGCGAGAACACCGGCCCCCAGCTCGGCGAGGCGGTGCAGGAGCGCCTGCTGCTGCGTGGCGCCGACAGGGAAACCGTCCAGTGGGACTCCTGGCGCCGGGACGACGGCACCTGGGAGGTCCTCCTGGTGTACCGCGTCGCGGGCGAACCGCACTCCGCGAGCTGGACGTACGACCCGCCGCGGCGGCTGGTCCAGGCCGTGGACGCGGAGGCGCGCTCGCTGATCGGCGAGACCGACGACGTCGCGGCACCGGAGCCGAGCTTCCCCTTCGTGCCCCGGATCGCGCGGCTTCCGCGCGACCGGCCGCTGGACCGCGCGCTGGACCGCCAGATCGAGCGTCCCGCTCCCCCGGCGCCGGAGCCGGAGGAGCGCATCGGCGGGGTGTCCGCCGGCGAGCGCGACTCGCTGACCAGCCTCCTGGAGGCGGTGCCGAGCTTCCGCGGCGACATGGTCGTCCCGGAGCGGCCCTCGCAGCCGGAACCGCCCGCGCTCGAGCCCGCGCCGCAGCAGGAGCCCGAGGCGGACGAGCCCCCGGCCGCGGCGGCGTCCGCAGGTGCGGGTTCCGCCTACGCCGACGTACTGATGCCTCGCGCGGTGGCGGGCCACCGGGACCGGCTGACCGGGACGACGGACCGCCAGGCCGAGGCCGACGGCGTACGGCCCGGTCGCAGGGCGGCGGTCCCGAGCTGGGACGAGATCGTCTTCGGCACACGCCGGAAGAAGCAGGACTGAGGATCCGCCGGGAGGTCCGTGGCATGAGGAGGGCCCGTACGCGACGCCGTACGGGCCCTCGCTCCGTCCGGATGCCGGCCGCGTCAGGCGGGCTCCGGCCCCGTGGCGACGGGGCGGGACTCGTCCGAGGACCACTCCGACCAGGACCCTGCGTACAGGGCGGCCCGGTGTCCGGCGAGCTCCAGCGCCAGTACCTCATGGGCACCCGAGACGCCGGAGCCGCAGTAGACGCCGACAGGAGTGTCGCCGTCCGCACCCAGGGCGGAGAACCGGGAGGCGAGCGAACCGGCGGGCAGGAAGCGCCCGTCCTCGCCGACGTTCTGCGTGGTCGGCGCGGATACCGCACCCGGGATGTGGCCGCCGACGCGGTCGATCGGTTCCACGTCCCCCCGGTAACGCTCCGCGGCTCGTGCGTCGAGCAGCAGTCCGGCGCGGGCGAGCTCCGCGGCGCCGTCCGCGTCCAGGAGGCCGAGCGCGCCCGGTTGTGGCCGGAAGTCACCCTCGGCGGGCTTCGGAACGCCGGTCGAGAGCTCACCCGTCCATGCGGCGAGACCACCGTCCAGCACACGGACATCGAGGTGTCCGGTCCAGCGCAGCAGCCACCACGCGCGGGCAGCCGCCCAGCCCTGGCCTCCGTCGTAGACCACCACAGGGGTCTCGCGGCCGACGCCCGCCTGCCGCATGACGGCTCCGAAGGCCTCCGGGTCCGGCAGGGGATGACGGCCACCGCTGCCCGCCGGGCCCGCGAGCTCGGAGTCGAGATCGATGAACACCGCGCCGGGGATGTGCCCGGCCTCGTAGTCGGCGCGGCCGTTCGGCCCGCCGAGCTGCCAGCGGATGTCAAGGAGCACCGGCGGGCGCGGCCCTGCCGACTCGCTCATGTATTCGGATGCGGTGATGATGGGCTTCATGGGTGCCATCTTCGCGCAGGGGCCGCCCGCGATGACGTCGCACCGAATTGGATGTACCGCATCAAAACGGGCTTCGGCGTGAGCGGAAGCCGGAAAACGCGGCGCGGCCGGGGTGCCTCGGAGCCTCAGTGGTGCGAGCATCTGCACGGAGCGTACGCACCCGTATCCGTACCGCTGGAGGCCGTGCAGGCCCCGTCCTCCCGTACGGCCACCCCGATGGTACGAGGAGAGAGAAGAAGATGACCGAGGCTGCCACCCGGCGCACGCCCGGAGCACCGTGCTGGGTGAGTCTGATCGTGCACGGCCTGACCGCGACCCAGGAGTTCTACAGCCGGTTGTTCGGCTGGGAGTTCCGGCCCGGACCCGACCAGCTGGGGCCGTACGTCCGGGCGCTGCTCTGCGGCAAGGAGGTCGCCGGCATCGGACAGTTGCCGCCCGACCGGCATCTCCCGATCGCCTGGACGACCTATCTCGCCACCGAGGACGCGGATGTCACGGCGGAGGCGATCCGCTCGTGCGGCGGGACGGTGGCCGTCGGCCCCCTCGACGCCGGGGACGCGGGACGCCTCCTGCTCGCGTCCGACCCGAGCGGCGCGGTCTTCGGTGTCTGGCAGGCCGCCGAGCACCTCGGTACGGCCCTCGCGGGCACACCGGGCACCCCCGTGTGGAACGAGCTGGTGACCCGGGAGACCGCGTCGGTCGCCAAGTTCTACCAGGCCGTGTTCGGATTCGAGACCGAGGCGGTCGTCTCGGCCGACTTCGACTACCAGACACTGCACCTCCAGGGCCGTCCGGTGGCCGCCCTGCACGGTGTGGGGCACGCCCTGCCGCGCGACCGGGGGCCCCACTGGATGACCTACTTCCAGGTCGCCGACACCGACGAGGCGACGGCACGCGTGGTGGAGCTCGGCGGACACGTGCTGCACCCACCGCGCGAGGCTTCCAGCGGCCGGCTCGCCACGGTGGCGGATCCTGAGGGCGCGGTGTTCACGCTCGTCCGGCCGCCCGGCAGTTGAGCTGTTCGCGCACAGCCTCGCCGGTGACGGCGCGCACGGAACCACCCAACCGGCCCGGCCCGCACGGTGGTTGACCAGAGCCACCCATGTTCCCCCGGGCGGTCAGCCGTGGTTGACCGGCAGCACGTCCGGCGACAGCGCACCGGCGTGGGAGGCGGCACTCGTCATGCGGCGACGGTGGTGACGGCGGCACAGGACCTCGTAGCCGATCTCCGCGGCCGGCCGGTCGACATCGCCGACGACGACCTGCTCCCCCTCGACCACCATCACCCCGCCGACCGCCCGGGCGTTGTGCGTGGCGCGGGCACCGCACCAGCACATGGCCTCGACCTGGAGCGTCTCCAGCCGGTCCGCCAGCTCGATCAGCCGCTGCGAGCCGGGGAAGAGCTTGGTGCGGAAGTCCGTGGTGATGCCGAAGGCGAACACATCGAGACCGAGGTCGTCGACGACCCGGGCCAGCTGGTCGATCTGCTCCGGAGCGAGGAACTGGGCCTCGTCCACGATCACATGGTCGACCTTGTCCCCCTTGGACATCCGGCTCACGAGGTAGCCGTACAGGTCCATTCCGGGTGCGGCCTCGACCGCCTCCGTCACCAGGCCGAGCCGCGACGACAGCTTCCCCTCCCCCGCCCGGTCGTCCCGGGTGAAGATCACTCCCTGCAGACCGCGCGCCGACCTGTTGTGGCCGATCTGGAGGGCCAGGGTGCTCTTTCCGCAATCCATCGTTCCGGAGAAGAACACGAGCTCGGGCATGAGAAGGTGCGCGCCTTTCAGAGGTGGGGGCGGTGCGGGGAACGGAAAACGACGGCTACGAGCGTACTTCGAGGAGCGGGACCAGTTGTTCCACGGGCGTCAGCGAACCGTGCATGCCCACCATCGCGGACTCGTGGGGCTCGTTGACCGAAGCGGTGATCACCACGTCGTCCCGGGCGGCCGCCACCACATCGCCGATCCTGCCGTACACCCGCTCGTCGATCCGCGGGCCGAACCAGCCCGCCGCGATGGCCTCGTCACGGCTCGCCACCCAGAACTGCTCCCCGAGCACCTCGCGCCAGACGGTCAGCACGTCCGCCTGGGCACCGGGGACCGCGTACACATGGCGGGCGCGTCCTTCGCCGCCCAGCAGGGCGACTCCGGCGCTCAGCTCCCAGTCCTCGTCGAAGTCGATGCGGGACTCCTCGTCGAACGGGATGTCGATCATGCCGTGGTCGGCGGTGATGTACAGCGCCGAGCGGGGCGGCAGCTGCTCGGCGAGGCGCCGGGCGAGCCCGTCGACGTACATCAACTGGCCCCGCCATGAGTCGGAGTCGATGCCGAAGCGGTGTCCCTGGCCGTCGACCTCGCTGTAGTACGTGTAGACGAGGGACCTGTCACCGGCGGCGAGCCGTTCGGCGGCCAGGTCCATCCGGTCCTCGCCGGTGAGCCGGCCGAGGAAGGAACCGCCGCTGAGCGCGACCTCGGTCAGGGGGGTCTGCTCGAAGCTGGGGGCGGAGACCTGAGCCGTGCGTACGCCGGCCGCGTCGGCGAGCTTGAAGACGGTCGGGTACGGCTGCCAGGCCTTGGGGTCGGTCCACGGCCTCCAGCGGAGCTGGTTCATGAGCGCGCCCGTGTCCGGGTTGCGCGCCGTGTAACCGGGAAGGCCGTGCTCGCCGGGGGCCAGGCCCGTGCCGACCGAGGCGAGCGAGGTCGCCGTCGTCGACGGGAAGCCCGAGGTGACCGGGCGGCCCGTGCCGCCGCGAGACGTGGGGAGCAGCGAGTGCAGGAAGGGCGCCTCGTCCGGGTGGGCCTTGATCTGCTCCCAGCCGAGCCCGTCGATCAGGAAGACGCAGTTCCGGTCGGCGGGTGTGAGCTCCGGGATCCTCGCCTCGAAGCCGGGTACACCCTGCCCCGCGACGAGCGTCGGCAGCAGATCGGCGAGCGAGCCGGTGCCGTACTCGGGTACGGGCGCGGCCTCGGGAGCGAGCAGAACGGGGTCCTGCCAGGCGGGCTGGACCATCAGCGGGCGGTCGACGCGGTCGCGGCCGTGGCCTCGGAGAGGGACTGGGCGAAGGCAAGGGTCTGGCGTACCGTGTCCGGGCCGTCCCCGGCCTCGCTGACGCGCAGGCTCAGGTCGTCGGCGGTGGAGCTGCCGGTGTAGCCGTGGTCGGCCTCGCAGTTGGGGTCACCGCAGGCCGCGGGCTCGAGGTCGATACGGGAGACGGCACCCCAGCCGATGGTCAGGACGACCTCGCGGGGCAGCGTGCCGGGCACGTACTTCTCGGGGTTGGCGACGACGCGGCTGACCACGACGGACGAGATCCGGTCGAGCTTGACCGACTCGGTGGACGTCGTGGCGTAGGGCGTCGGGGAGCTCGTGTCGGCGGCCTGCTCGTCGGTGTGGCTGACGATGAAGCGGGTGTCCGTCAGGACGAGGACCGTGACATGGCGGCGGACCTCGTTGGAGTCGAAGGTGGTCTCCTGGTGCACCAGGTACGAAGCGACCGGCTCCCCGCCGACGGCGGCCTCCACCGCCTCGGCCACGAGGGCCGGGTAGTAGCCGCTGCGCTCGATCGCCGCGCGCAGCCCCTGGGTCGTCGTACCGGTCTTTGCCATGAGGACCATCCTACGGGGGGCCGGTGACTGCCGGGGACTCCGTGCGCGGGTCCGTGGGCGGTCAGTAGCTGGGGAGCCTGCGGGGGCCGAGATCGCTTCGGGCGGGCGGCGGGGCGAGCCGGACGCTCGCCCCGAGCACCGTCAGGCCGTGGGTGGCCACGACAACGGGTTCCAGGGCGACCGAGACCACCTCGGGGTGGTCGTCGACCAGCCGGGACACCCGCAGGAGCAGCTCCTCGAGCGCCGCGGTGTCCGCCGGTGCGGAGCCGCGCCAGCCGAACAGCACCGGCGCCGCCTTGATGGAGCGGATCAGCTCGGCGGCGTCGCGGTCGGTGGCGGGCACGAGACGGTGTGCCGTGTCACCCAGCAGCTCGGAGGGCGCACCCGCCAGGCCGAAGGAGAGGACGGCACCGGCGGCCGCGTCGATGGACGCCCTGACGACGGTGTCGACGCCCCTGGGTGCCATGGCCTGGACGACGGGCCGGAGTTCGGCGGGCGTGCCGAGCAGATCCGTCAGTTCCTCGTACGACCGGCGCAGTGCGTTCTCGTTGGCGAGATCGAGCCGGACACCACCGAGGTCGGCGCGGTGCCGGAGATGGGGTGCGGTGGTCTTGAGGGCCACTGGATATCCGAGCTTCGCGGCGGCGGCTACGGCGGCCTCCGGGTCGGGGGCCGGGAGCGCCGGCAGCACGGTGACGCCGTAGCGGGCGAGCAGCTCGCGGGCCTCGTCGTGGGTGAGCGGGCGGCCACGGCGGTCGGGGCTCGGGCCGAGCAGTGTCTCGATCAGCCCGGCGGTCCCGTGCTCGTCGATGGTCTCGTCCAGGAATTCGGGCACCTTGCCGGGGGACGCCGCGTGGCGCCGCCACTGGGCGTACTTCACCACCTCGCCGAGCGCGCGGACGGCTCGCTCGGCGGCGGGGTAGGCGGGCATCCGCCCGACGGCGGGCCCGGGGTGACCGGTGACGCTCCCGCCCTTTCCCGGCGCGGCCGGTGCCGGGGCGCCGGTCCTGGGCGCACCCGCACCCGGAGTGCCGGAGGAGGGCGGGGAGGAGATGCGTTGCGGCTCCGGAGCGGCGGCGGGGGCGGCGGGCCGGGGCGTGGCCGTGCTCGTCGCGGCGGCGAGGGCCTGCGCGAGGCCGCCCATCTCCACGTGCACCACGGCCACCGGCTTCGCCGGGCCGGTGGCCGCCGCCTCGCGCAGTGCGGCCGCCAGGACCTCACCGTCACCCGTCTCCGCCTCGCCGTTCTCCCCCACCCAGGGGATCGCGGTCACGATCACGGCGTCGCACGTACGGTCGGCGAGCGCCTCGGCCAGCGCGTGCCGGAAGTCCTGCGGGCTCGCCGCCGTGGTGAGGTCGCGGGGCGGGCGCGGGCGCAGCCCCTCCGCCAGGCAGGCGTCGTAGGTGAGGAGGCCGAGCGACTCCGAGTTGCCCAGGATCGCCACCCGGGGGCCGTCCGGCAGGGGCTGGCCGGCGAGGAGCAGGCCGACGTCGACCATCTCCGTCACGGTGTCGACGCGGATCACGCCCGCCTGGCGCATCAGCGCGGAGACCGTCGCGTCGGGGATACGGCTCACCGGTACGGCGTGACCCGGCGGATTGGTCCCGCTGTGCCGGGCGCCCTTCACCACGACCACGGGCTTCACGGCGGCCGTCCGGCGGGCGAGCCGGGTGAACTTGCGCGGATTGCCGAGTGATTCGAGGTACAGCAGGGCGACGTCGGTGCCCTGGTCCTCGTACCAGTACTGCAGGAAGTCGTTGCCGGAGACGTCGGCCCGGTTGCCCGCGGAGATGAAGGCCGACAGCCCGGCGCCCCTTCGGTGGAGACCGGACAGGACGGCGATCCCGATGGCGCCGGACTGGGTGAAGAGCCCGATGCGCCCGGCCTTGGGCGACTCCGGGGCGAGGGAGGCGTTGAGGCGGACCGCGTCGGAGGTGTTGATGATGCCGAAGGCGTTGGGGCCGATGATGCGCATGCCGTACGAGCGGGCCTGCCGGACCAGTTCCCGCTGCCGCTCCCGCCCTTCGGCGCCGCGCTCGGCGTAGCCGGCGGAGAGGACGACGAGGCCCTGGACCCCGTGTTCCCCGCAGTCGGCGACGGCCTCGGGCACCCGGTCGGCGGGGACGGCGACGACCGCGAGATCGACCTGTTCGCCGATCTCGCCCACGGAGCGGTGGGCGGGCACCCCTTCGACCGTTCCCAGGTCGGCGGCGAAGGACGTGTTCACCGCGTACGTGCGTCCGGTGAAGCCGGAGCCGAGGAGATTTCGCAGTACCGTCCTGCCCACGCCGCCGGGCGCGCGGCCGACGCCGATGACGGCGACGGACCCCGGGGCCAGCAGCCGCTGGACGGAGCGCGCTTCGGCCCGCTGTTCACGGGCACGCTGGACGGCGAGTGACTCGGCTGTGGGTTCCAGGTCGAGGGTGAGGTGGACGGAGCCCTCCTCGAAGCTGCGCTGCTGGGTGAACCCCGCGTCCCGGAACACCTTGATCATCTTGTTGTTGGCAGGCAGCACCTCGGCGGCGAAGCGGCGGATACCCCGCTCCCTGGCCACCGCCGCGATGTGTTCGAGAAGGGCCGACGCCACGCCGCGTCCCTGGTGGGCGTCCTGCACGAGGAAGGCGACCTCCGCCTCGTCCGCGGGTGCGGAGGCGGGCCTGCCCTGCTCGTTGATCCGGTCGAAGCGGACGGTGGCGATGAACTCGCCGCCGATCGTTACGGCCAGCCCCACCCGGTCGACGTAGTCGTGATGGGTGAAGCGGTGCACGTCCCGGGCGGAGAGACGTGGATACGGGGCGAAGAAGCGGTAGTACTTCGACTCGTCGGACACCTGCTCGTAGAAGCTGACCAGCCGCTCGGCATCGTCCGTGGTGATGGGCCTGATACGCGCGGTGCCACCGTCTCGGAGCACCACGTCCGCCTCCCAGTGGTCGGGGTACGCGTGATGCGGACTCTGCTCCGGAGTGGGCTCCATGGGCAAAGCCTACGGCCCGGGACACCGGTCGCGGCGGGATCGCGGCAGGGCCACGCTGAGGGGAGCCGGCGGGCGGCGAGCGGCCGGCGGCGACGCCGGGCACAGCAGTCCGCACTGCATGAGAGACTGGTCTAGACAACTCATCGTTACGTGAAGGGCAGAACCATGGCTGAGCGCCGCGTCAACGTCGGTTGGGCCGAGGGCCTGCACGCCCGCCCCGCTTCCATCTTCGTCCGTGCCGCCACGGCCTCCGGCGTCCCCGTCACGATCGCCAAGGCGGACGGCAACCCGGTGAACGCCGCTTCCATGCTCGCGGTGCTCGGCCTCGGCGCCCACGGCGGCGAGGAGATCGTGCTCGCGTCCGAGGCGGACAACGCCGAGGTCGCCCTGGACCGTCTGGCGAAGCTGGTCGCCGAGGGGCTCGAGGAGCTCCCGGAGACCGTCTGATTCCGGCCGTTCCGGACCGGAATTATTTCTGCGGAACAGCCGCGGCTCCCCCACCGGGAAGCCGCGGCTTTTCTGTTTCCTGATCCGCGGCATACAGGGCGCCATAAAGCCTGAATCAGGGCAGCAAAAAGAAAGCCCTTCGATAATTACCCTCTTTGTATACGGCGCATTTGTTAATGGCGGACTCCCGCGATGTTTACGGGGTGTTGCGAAGTCCTCACCCGCGCCGCGCCCGCCGCGTGCCCCGGCCGGTCCGTGCGTCGCAGCCGATGGGCCGCGGTGGCCCGCTCGGCGTGCTGGGTGGCGAGCGCCCTGGCCCGCTCCGCGTCACGGCGGGCCACGGCGTCGACAAGGGCGCCGTGCTCGGCCCATGAGTCCGCGGGGCGGGCCGGCTGCTCGACGACGTACATCCAGGCGATCTTGTGCCGGAGCTGGGTCAGGAGCGCGATCAGCGCGGGGCTGCCCGAGGCCTGGGCCAGCGTCTCGTGGAACCAGCCGCCCAAGGAGCGCAGATCCTCCCCCTCCCCCCTGCGCACCCGCTCCTGACCCAGCCTGACCAGGCCGCGTAGCACCTTGAGGTGCGCCTCGGTGCGGCGCTGCGCCGCGCGTGCGGCGCCCAGGGGCTCCAGGAGCATGCGGATCTCCAGGAGGTCGGCGGCCTCCTGCTCCGTGGGCTCGGCGACACAGGCGCCGGCGTGCCGGCGGGTGACGACGAACCCCTCGGACTCCAGGGTGCGCAGCGCCTCGCGCACGGGGACACGGGAGACGCCGTACCGACGCGCGAGCACCTCTTCGGTGAGGCGGCTGCCCCGTTCGAAGACACCGGAGACGATGTCGTCACGGATTGCCGTGCATACCGAATGCGCGGGAATGCGCATGTCCGAACCTCCGCCTTAATCCCCGCGAAACGCGGCCGATCGACGCCTGTTCTGTGACTCTATTGCAACCGGCCGGAATTTCCGATGGCGGGGTGGAATCCATGGATATCTTTTGGCCAGGGAGCACTTCCGCGAGGGCTTCGCTACGCATCTCGGCCGGGACACGGCGAAGGCCCCGGCGGGTGCCGGGGCCTTCGTCGGAGCGGTGTCGTGCGGGGTGGGGTCAGACCTGGACGCCGTGGGCCCGGAGGTAGGCGACGGGGTCCATGTCCGAGCCGTACTCGGGGGTGGTCCGGGCCTCGAAGTGCAGGTGCGGCCCGGTGGAGTTGCCGGTCGAGCCGGAGATGCCTATCTGCTCGCCCGAGCCGACGCTCTGGCCGACGGAGACGCCGATCGAGGAGAGGTGGCCGTACTGGGTGTACGTGCCGTCCTTCATCTTGAGCACGATGTTGTTGCCGTACGCGCCGCCCCAGCCGGCCTCGACGACCGTGCCGGCGCCGACAGCGACGACGGAGGTGCCGGACGCGGCCTGGAAGTCGACACCGGAGTGGGTGCCGGAGGACCAGAGGGCGCCACCGGACTTGTACCCGGTGGTGACGTGCGAACCGGCGACCGGGAGGTGGAAGGAGTTGAGCCGGGCGCGCTCGGCGGCGCGTGCGGCGCGCGCCTTCTCCTCGCGGGCCTCCTTGGCGCGGGCTTCCGCCTTGCGCTTGGCCTCGGCCTCGGCCTTCGCCTTGGCCTTCGCTTCGGCCGCGGCCTTCGCGGCGACTTCGGCCTGGTGCTGCTGGACCTTCGCCTGCGCCTCGATCTGGGCGGCGAGGGTGGTGTCGAGGGCGACGGTCTGGGTCAGACCGGTGCTGCCCGCGGTGACCTCGGAGTCCGCGGCGAGGGCCGGGGAGGCCGTGGCACCGATGACGCCGGTGGTGGCCAGGGCGGCGATGCCGGCGACCTTGGCGCTCTTGCGCGTCAGGCGGCTCGGGGCACGGTGCTTCCCGGTGGCACGGATGAACGCCATGGAGGGGCTGGTCCTTTCCTTCCTTCTCGCCTACCGGGTTAGCTGACGGGTTCGGAGCAGGAAGGTCTCCTACGGGCCCCTGGGCCTCCGACGAGGTACAGAGATCCGATTCACCCCAGGGACTTCATGGGTCCCCGGCTCCCCAGGCTCGCGCCTGACGGGGACTCGGCGATGACTGTCCGGCGCCGCGGGCGCGGCATTCGTCTGGCGGACAGCCGGGCCGACGCTAGAGCGGGCCGCTTTCACGCACCAAACGGAAAGGGCCTTTTGTCGCACATCCCACAGGACGAAAAGCACACTTTTCCGCAAAGCGGACAAATGACAGAACCCCGGCGAGAGGGACTCGCCGGGGTCCGTCATGTCCCGCTCTGTCAGCCGGTGACGACCGACACCTCACCGATGCCGAGTGCCCTCACGGGCTCCGCGATCTGTGCGGCGTCCCCGACCAGGACGGTGACGAGCCGGTCGACCGGGAACGCGTTGACCACGGCGGCGGTCGCCTCGACCGTGCCGGTCTCGGCCAGGCGCGCGTACAGCTCGGCCTGGTAGTCGTCCGGCAGGTGCTGCTCCACCTGGTCGGCGAGGGTGCCCGCGACGGAGGCGGCCGTCTCGTACTTCAGCGGGGCGACGCCCACGAGGTTCTGCACGGCCGTCTCGCGCTCGGCGTCGGTGAGCCCCTCGGCCGCCAGGGTGCGCAGGACCTTCCACAGGTCGTCGAGCGCCGGGCCTGTGGACTCCGTGTCGACGGAGCCGCTGATGGCGAGCATCGCGGCGCCCGTCGCCCCGGACGAGGACCCGGGCGCCGTCGAGCGCAGCACCTGTCCGAAGGCCCGGACACCGTAGGTGTAGCCCTTCTCCTCGCGCAGCACGCGGTCCAGCCGGGAGGTGAGGGTGCCTCCGAGGCAGTACGTGCCGAGGACCTGGGCGGGCCACACGCTGTCGTGCCGGTCCGCGCCGATCCGGCCGATCAGCAGCTGCGTCTGCACGGCTCCGGGACGGTCCACGATGACCACACGGCCGGTGTCGTCCGCGGTGATCGGGGGCACGGGCCGGGCCTGGCCGGCGTTGCCCGACCAGTCCCCGACGGTGTCGGAGAGCAGCGAGTCCAGGTCCACCTCCGTGAGGTCCCCGACGACGACCGCCGTCGCGGTGGACGGGCGGACATGGGCGTCGTAGAAGGCGCGTACGGCGGCGGCGTCGATCCGCCGGACCGTCTCCTCGGTGCCCTGGCGCGGACGCGACATCCGCGCCGTCGCGGGGAAGAGCTCCTTGGAGAGCTGCTTGGCGGCCCGCCGGGCCGGGTTGGCCTGCTCGTGCGGGATCTCGTCGAGCCGGTTGCCCACCAGGCGCTCGACCTCGCTCTCCGCGAAGGCCGGGGCCCGCAGGGACTCGGCGACCAGGCCGAGGGCCTTGGCCAGCCGGGAGACCGGGACCTCCAGGGAGACGCGGACACCCGGGTGGTCCGCGTGGGCGTCCAGCGTGGCGCCGCACCGCTCCAGCTCGGCGGCGAACTCCTCCGCGGAGCGCTTGTCCGTGCCCTCGGACAGTGCGCGCGCCATGATCGTGGCCACACCGTCCAGGCCCTCGGGCTCGGCGTCCAGCGGAGCGTCGAGGAAGATCTCCACGGCGACGACCTGCTGGCCGGGGCGGTGGCAGCGCAGCACTGTCAGCCCGTTGGGCAGGGCGCCGCGCTCGGGCGCGGGGAAGGCCCAGGGCCTTGCCTCGCCGGCGGTCGGCTGCGGGTGGTACTCCATCGCTACTCCAGTCACGGCGGCGTCGGTCACTTCTCGGCCCCCTCGTGCGCGTCGGTGCCGTCGGTCTCGTCGGTCTCCTCGGCCGGTTCGACCGGCTCGTAGACCAGGACCGCACGGTTGTCGGGGCGCAGGTGCGCCCGGGCGGCGGCCTTGACCTCGTCGGCCGTCACGTCGAGGACGCGGCCCACCGCGGTCAGGGCGAGCTGCGGGTCACCGAACAGGACGGCGTACCGGCACAGTTCGTCCGCGCGGCCGGAGACCGTGCCCAGCCGGTCCAGCCACTCGCGCTCCAACTGCGCCTGCGCGCGTTCCATTTCCTCCGCCGTGGGGCCCTCCTCGGCGAACCGGGCGAGCTCCTCGTCGACGGCCGACTCGATCTGCGGCACCTCGACGCCACCGGACGTCTTGACGTCCAGCCAGCCCAGCGAGGGCGCGCCGGCCAGCCTGAGCAGCCCGAATCCCGCGGCCACGGCCGTACGGTCGCGTCGGACCAGGCGGTTGTGCAGCCGGGACGACTCGCCGCCGCCGAGCACGGTCAGCGCCAGGTCCGCGGCGTCGCACTCGCGCGTGCCGTCGTGCGGCAGCCGGTAGGCGGCCATCAGCGCACGCGCGGGCACCTCCTCCTGGACCACTTCGCGGAGCTGCTCGCCGATGATGCCTGGCAGTGTGCCGTCGCGCGGGGGCTGCTTGCCGTCGTGGGAGGGGATGGAGCCGAAGTACTTCTCGATCCAGGCGAGCGTCTGCTCCGGGTCGATGTCCCCGACGACGGAGAGCACCGCGTTGTTCGGCGCGTAGTACGTGCGGAAGAACGCCTGCGCGTCCTCCAGGGTCGCCGCGTCCAGGTCGGCCATGGAGCCGATCGGCGTGTGGTGGTACGGGTGGCCCTCCGGGTAGGCGAGCGCGGTGAGCTTCTCGAAGGCCGTGCCGTACGGGACGTTGTCGTAGCGCTGGCGGCGCTCGTTCTTCACGACGTCCCGCTGGTTCTCCATGGACTCCTCGTCGAGCGCGGCGAGCAGCGAGCCCATCCGGTCGGCCTCGAGCCACAGGGCCAGCTCCAGCTGGTGCGTGGGCATCGTCTCGAAGTAGTTGGTGCGCTCGAAGCTGGTCGTCCCGTTCAGGGAACCACCGGCCCCTTGCACCAGCTCGAAGTGCCCGTTCCCCTTGACCTGGCCCGAGCCCTGGAACATCAGGTGCTCGAAAAGGTGAGCCAGACCCGTGCGTCCCTTGACCTCGTGGCGGGAGCCGACGTCGTACCAGAGGCACACCGCGGCGACGGGGGTCAGATGGTCCTCGGAGAGCACCACGCGCAGGCCATTGGCCAGACGGTGCTCGGTCGCCGTCAAGCCGCCGGAACCGGCCTGGGCTGTGGCCGTGTGACCCATGGGCATGTACGTCCCTTCGATCGGTACAGGATTTCCTGCCGGACCTGCCACTCTAGGCAAGCGCACGGGCACCTGGCGAAGTTCCCGTCGGGTGAATGTTGTCGTAGATGCTGCCGTAAACAGTGCCTCCGCGGAGGCGCTGTGGGCCGCTTCGGACGGGTCGAGGTCGGCGTTGTCAGAACGGCGGTCCACAATGGTCGGCGTCAGAACCTGAGGTTGCCCGACAGAATCTGTGAAGGAGTCGCAGCCGCGATGGCCCGCCGCAGCACGAAAACCCCGCCGCCGGACGACTTCGAGGAGAAGATCCTCGACATCGACGTCGTCGACGAAATGCAGGGCTCCTTCCTCGAGTACGCGTACTCGGTGATCTACTCCAGGGCTCTGCCCGACGCCCGTGACGGCATGAAGCCCGTGCACCGCCGCATCGTGTCCCAGATGAACGAGATGGGGCTCCGCCCCGACCGCGGCTACGTGAAGTGCGCACGCGTCGTCGGCGAAGTGATGGGCAAACTGCACCCGCACGGTGACGCGTCGATCTACGACGCACTGGTGCGCATGGCACAGCCGTTCTCGATGCGCCTGCCCCTCGTCGACGGGCACGGCAACTTCGGCTCACTCGGCAATGACGACCCGCCCGCCGCCATGCGGTACACCGAGTGCCGGATGGCCGACGCCACGTCACTGATGACGGAGTCGATCGACGAGGACACCGTCGACTTCCAGTCGAACTACGACGGCCAGGAGCAGGAGCCGGTCGTCCTCCCGGCGGCGTACCCGAACCTCCTGGTCAACGGCGCTTCCGGGATCGCGGTCGGCATGGCGACCAACATGCCCCCGCACAATCTCGGCGAGGTCATCGCCGCCGCCCGCCACCTCATCCGGCACCCGGGCGCCGACCTCGAGACGCTGATGCGCTTCGTCCCGGGCCCCGACCTGCCCACCGGTGGCAGGATCGTCGGCCTCGGCGGCATCAAGGACGCCTACGCCGCCGGGCGCGGCACGTTCAAGATCCGTGCCACGGTCGCCATAGAGAACGTCACGGCCCGCCGCAAGGGCCTCGTCGTCACGGAACTGCCCTTCGCCGTCGGCCCGGAGAAGGTGATCGCCAAGATCAAGGACCTGGTCGGCTCGAAGAAGCTCCAGGGCATCGCGGACGTCAAGGACCTCACGGACCGGGCGCACGGCCTGCGTCTCGTGATCGAGGTCAAGAACGGCTTCGTGCCGGAGGCCGTGCTGGAGCAGCTCTACAAGCTGACGCCGATGGAGGAGTCCTTCGGCATCAACAACGTGGCGCTGGTCGACGGGCAGCCGCTCACCCTCGGGCTCAAGGAGCTCCTCGAGGTCTATCTCGACCACCGCTTCGATGTGGTGCGCCGGCGCAGCGAGTTCCGCAGGACCAAGCGCCGCAACCGGCTTCACCTGGTCGAGGGCCTCCTCGTGGCGCTGCTCGACATCGACGAGGTCATCCGTCTCATCCGGGACAGCGACAACTCGGCTCAGGCGAAGGAGCGCCTGATGGAGCGCTTCTCGCTGAGCGAGATCCAGACCCAGTACATCCTGGACACCCCGCTGCGCAGGCTCACGCGCTTCGACAGGATCGAGCTGGAGACCGAGCGCGACAAGCTCACCGGGGAGATCGCTGAGCTGACCGCGATCCTGGATTCGGACGCCGAGCTGCGCAAGCTGGTCTCGTCGGAACTGGCCGCGGTGGCGAAGAAGTTCGGCACCGACCGGCGCACGGTCCTGCTGGAGTCCTCGGGTTCGCAGGTCGCGTCCGTGCCGCTGGAGGTCGCCGACGACCCGTGCCAGGTGCTGCTGTCGTCGACAGGCCTGCTGGCCCGTACGGCCAATGCCGACCCGATCGTCCAGGCCGAGGACGCGAGGAGGACGAAGCACGACGCGATCGTGTCGGCCGTCCCTGCCACGGCACGCGGTGACGTGGGTGCGGTGACGTCCACCGGACGGCTGCTCCGGCTCTCGGTGATCGACCTGCCACAGCTGCCGGACACCCATGCGGCTCCGAACCTGTCGGGCGGGGCACAGGTCGCGGAGTTCCTCACGCTGGAGGCGGACGAGGAGCTGATCTGCCTCACCACGCTGGACGAGGAGTCGCCCGGCCTGGCCATCGGCACCCTGCAGGGGGTGGTGAAGCGTGTGGTGCCCGACTACCCGGCCAACAAGGAGGAGTTGGAGGTCATCTCGCTGAAGGACGGTGACCGGATCGTCGGTGCGACACAGCTGCGTACGGGCGAGGAGGACCTGGTCTTCATCACGTCCGACGCGCAGTTGCTGCGCTATCCGGCGGCGTCGGTGCGTCCGCAGGGACGCCAGGCGGGCGGCATGGCGGGCGTCAAGCTCACGGCGGGCGCCACTGTTCTCTCGTTCAACGCGGTGGCTCCCTCGGCGGACGCCGCGGTGTTCACCGTCGCCGGCTCGCACGGCACGCTGGACGACTCCGAGCGGACCTGGAAGCTGACCCCGTTCGACCAGTACCCACGCAAGGGCAGGGCCACCGGCGGGGTGCGCTGCCAGCGCTTCCTCAAGGGGGAGGACGTCCTGGTGTTCGCCTGGGCCGGCGAGACCCCGGCGCGGGCGGCGCAGAAGAACGGCGCACCGGCCGAGCTGCCGGCCCCCGATCCGCGCCGCGACGGTTCGGGAACGCCGCTGACGAGCCCGGTCGCGGTGATCGCCGGACCGCTGTAGGACACCGCCGGACGGCGAGAGCCCCTGGGGGCCTCAGGCCTCGTCGTCCGGCTGCCGCACGTACCGCAGGACGCCCCACATGCTGCGCTCGAGCTCCTCGGTGGCGTCCTGCCACGCGTCCCGGCAGTCGTCGAGTTCCTTGTGCAGTGCCTCGGAGTCGATACCGGAGCCGATCAGCACGAGCTGGGTCCGCCGCGGTTCGTCGCGGGACCAGCGCTGAGGCACGAAGCGCAGGAACCTGCCGACGGCGTGCAGCGCGTACCGGTTGCCGGGGTCACCCGCGCCGAAGTCGGCGAATCCCTTGATCCGGTAGAGGCCCGCGGGCCTGGAGTCGAGGAACGCCATGAAGCGGCGAGGACTTAGCGGCACGTCCGCGGTGAAGGAGACGCTCTCGTATGCCGCGTGCAGATGCTCCTCGTGCGTGCGGTCGGCCTCGGGGAGCAGATCCTCGAACGTCAGCTGGCGGAAGGCGTCGTCCGCGTCCGGCCTCAGCACGGGGTCGAAGAGCAGCTCCGGGTCGATCCTCCCGTAGGCGGAGCAGATGACCGCCGCCCTTCCGCCCGCCGTGTCGACCGCCTCCCTCACGGCCCTCAGTTCGGCCTCCGCGACCCGGTCGGTCTTGTTCAGGACGATCAGGTCGGCGACCGCGAGGTGGCGGTCGATCTCGGGGTGGCGCTCCCGCGTGGCAGGGAATTCGGCGGCGTCGACGACCTCGACCAGTCCCCCGTACCGGATGTGCGGATTGTCGCTGGCCAGCAGCATCCGTACGAGTTCCTGGGGCTCGGCGAGACCACTCGCTTCGATGACGATCACGTCGAGCCGGGCGGCCGGCCCGGTCAGCGTCTCCAGGTAGTTGTCGAGCTCGCTCGCGTCGACGGCGCAGCACAGGCAGCCGTTGCCCAGCGAGACCGTGGAACCGACCTGTCCCGCGACGGTCATGGCGTCGATCTCGATGGACCCGAAGTCATTGACGACGACACCGATCCGGTTTCCCGCCCTGTTGCGGAGCAGATGGTTGAGCAGCGTCGTCTTGCCTGATCCGAGGAAACCCGCCAGGACGACGACCGGGATCTGCGGGGCGCGGGGCGGGGTCAACGGGGCCTTCCTCGGGTCGGTCAGAGTGCCGGTACGGGGTGTGGGGGCGGGGTCCCGACATAGCGGGCCGCCGGGCGGATGATCTTCGAGTCCTCCGCCTGCTCCAGGATATTGGCGCTCCAGCCGACCGTACGCGCGGCACAGAAGGTCGGGGTGAACATCTCACGCGGCAGCCCGCAGAGCTCCATGACGACCCCGGCGTAGAACTCCACGTTCGTGTGCAGTTCGCGTCCCGGCTTGAGCTCGGCGAGGATCGCCTCCACCTGGCGTTCCACCTCCACCGCGAAGTCGACGAGCGGGCCGCCGAAGCTCTGCGCGACCGAGCGGAGCATGCGTGAGCGTGGGTCCTCGGTGCGGTAGACGGGGTGCCCGAACCCCATGATCCGTTCCCCCGCGAGGACTCGTTCGCGGATCCAGCCGTCGATCCGGTCCGGAGTGCCGATGGCGTCCAGGGTGTCCAGCGCGCGGCTGGGCGCGCCGCCGTGCAGCGGGCCCGAGAGCGCGCCGACGGCTCCGACGAGGCAGGCGGCGACGTCGGCGCCGGTGGACGCGATCACTCGGGCGGTGAAGGTGGAGGCGTTGAAGCCGTGGTCGACGGTGGAGACGAGGTACCGCTCGACGGCCGCCGTCCGTGCGGCATCCGGTTCCTCGCCGGTGAGCATGTACAGGTAGTTCGCGGCGAACGGGAGGTCGTCACGCGGCTCGACCGGTTCCAGGCCCTGGCCGAGGCGGTACAGGGAGGTCAGCACGGTGGGGACCGCGGCGCATACGGCGAGCGCGTCCTCGCGGCGGCGGTCGGCACCGATGTCGTACACCGGGCGGAACCCGGCCGAGGCCCCGAGCAGCGAGAGTGCGGTACGCAGTCCGGCGAGCGGCCCGGAGACCACGCCGGCGCGGGCGATGGCGGGCAGCGCCTCCCGTACCCCGGCGGGCAGTCGGCGCAGGCCGGCGGTGCGGGCGGCGAAGCCCGCGCTCGCCGCCCGGCCGGGCAGCTCGCCGTGGAACATCAGGTACCAGACGTCCTCGAAGCTGCGGCTCTGTGCCAGCTCGATCGCCGAGTACTCCCGGTAGTGGTAGAAGCCCTCGCGGCCGCGCACGTCTCCGAGCCCGGTTTCGGTGACGATCACGCCGGCGAGCCCCCGAGGCACGTCGAGCGGGGCGGTTTCCGTATGCGTGGCAGGCATGGCAGGTCTCTCCTCCACCGATGAGTTGAACATTGATTCGACTGTCCATGATTGACTAATGCCGTGTCAATGTTGATTGAATCAACATGAAGTCTTGTCGGAGGTGATCCGTCCATGGATATGGATACGGTGGGCGCCATGACGCATGACTCGGCGCACGGGACCGGTACGCAGGACGCGGGAGGCGAAGGGCAGACGGAGGCCCGCCGGCTCACCACCCGGGAGGCTGCCGAGCGACTCGGGGTGAAGCCCGAGACCGTGTACGCATACGTGAGCCGGGGACAGCTCGCCAGCAGGCGGGCTCCTGGCGGACGCGGCAGTACTTTCGACGCCGCCGAGGTCGACGCCCTCGCACGCCGCGCCGGGCGCAGGGAACCTTCGCCGCCGTCCGCCATGGGTGACCTGGTCTTCCGTACCGGCATCACGCTCATCGAGCCGGACCGCTACTACTTCCGCGGCGTGGACGCGACCGAGCTCGCCCGCCGCTACGGCTACGAGGAGATCGCCGAGTGGATCTGGACGGGCGAGCTCCGCCCGGGCATCCGCTTCACGGCCGCGGCCGAATCCCTCGCGGCAGCGCGGCGCACCGCCGCCTCACTGCCACGGCACAGCAGCTCGACGGACCGGCTCCGGGCCGCTGTCGCCGCAGCCGCGTCCGCCGACCCCCTGCGGTTCGACCTCTCCCCCGAGGGAGTGCTCAACAGCGCACGCAACCTGATCCCCACCCTGGTGGGCGCGCTGCCGTCGACCGGGGAGCCGGGCGTCGAGGGTGGCGACGAGGGCGGCACCCACGGTCCTCTCGCCGCACAGCTGTGGCCGAAGCTCTCCGCCCGGCCCGCCGACGCGGCATCACTGGCCGTGCTCGACACCGCGCTCGCACTGCTGGCCGACCACGATCTCGCCGCCTCGACGCTGGCGGCACGCGTAGCCGCGTCGACCCACGCGCACCCGTACGCCGTGGTCTCCGCGGGACTGGGCGTGCTGGAGGGACCGCTGCACGGCGCCGCGAGCGGGCCGGCGCACCGCATGCTGACCGAGGTCGTGGACCGGGGTGGCGCGGCGCCGGTCGTCGCGGATCATCTGCGCGCCGGCCGGCGGGTGCCGGGGCTCGGTCACCGCCTCTACAGGGGCGAGGATCCGCGGGCGGGCGCACTGTTCGCGCTGCTGGACGAGATGCCGCAAGCGGCTCCGGCCATGGCGGCGGCCCGGGACGTGGTCGCGACCACCGCTCGCCACACGCCCCTGCACGCCAACGTCGACCTGGCCCTCGCCGTCCTCTCGGTCGCGTGCGGCATGCCCGCCGAGACGGGCGAGACGGTGTTCGCCGTGTCCCGTACGGCGGGCTGGATCGCCCACGCGATGGAGGAGTACGCGGAACGGCCGCTGCGTATGCGGCCGAGCGGGCAGTACAACGGTCCGCGCCCGCCACAGCCGCTGCCGTTCCCGAACACGGCCGGCCCGGACGCGGGTGCCTCGAAGGCGGCTCCGCCGCAGGGGTCCGGCCCTGCAAATTAGCTACAGCCGACGGAAATTCCCACCGGCCTCCTGCCGCGCCTACTACCGGGGCGGGCGGGCCGTGGATCCGCGGACGACCAGCTCCGGCTCGAAGAGGAGCTCGTCCGACGGCACGGCGCGCCCCCCGATCTGCACCGAGAGCAGTTCGACCGCGGCCCTGCCCATGGCTTCGATCGGCTGACGCACCGTGGTCAAGGGCGGCTCGGTGCAGTTCATGAACGCCGAGTCGTCGTAGCCGACGACGGAGACGTCCCCGGGCACCGACAGCCCGCGGCGGCGCGCCGCGCGCACCGCGCCCAGGGCCAGCGGGTCGCTGGCGCAGATGATGCCGGTGACCCCTTGGTCGAGCAGCCGCGTGGCGGCGGCCTGGCCGCCCTCCAGCGAGAACATGGCCCGGGAAACCCGCTCGTCCGGCACGGTCGCCCCCGACTGGGCGGCCAGCGTGCGGGCGGCGGTGAGCTTGCGCTGCGAGGGCATGTGGTCGGCCGGGCCGAGGACGAACCCGATCCGCTCGTGGCCGAGCGAGACGAGATGACGCCAGGCCTGCTCGACGGCCACGGAGTCGTCGCACGAGACCGCGGGGAATCCGAGGTGGGCGATGGCGGCGTTGATCAGGACGACCGGGATCTTGCGGTCGGCGAGCACCTTGTAGTGATCGTGGGGAGCGTCGGCCTGGGCGTACAGCCCACCGGCGAACACGACTCCGGACACCTGCTGCTGCAGGAGGAGCTCGACGTAGTCGGCCTCGGAGACCCCGCCCTTGGTCTGCGTGCAGAGCACCGGAGTCAGCCCCTGCTGGGCGAGCGCGCCCCCGACCACTTCGGCGAAAGCCGGGAAGATCGGGTTCTGCAACTCGGGCAGGACCAGCCCGACCAGCCGGGCACGCTCACCGCGGAGCTGCGTCGGACGCTCGTATCCGAGCACGTCCAGGGCGGAGAGAACGGCTTGCCGCGTGGCGTCGGAGACGCCTGGCTTGCCGTTCAGCACGCGGCTGACCGTGGCCTCGCTGACTCCTACTTTCTGGGCAACTTGAGCAAGTCGTCGCGTCATGAGCGCAAGATTAGCGCAAGAAACGCAAGAAGATTGCGTTACTGCGGATACCCACAGAACGCTCACAGATGGCGGCCTTGGAGGCAAGAGTCCTCAGCCTGTGAGCGACCGACCGGTGACCGACCGTCGATCGGCCGATCGGGATTTCGGGAAGCACGGTTCGCCCCTTACCGTTCGTACGATGAGCGCCCCACCGACCCCACGGGGACCGCGCCGGTTCGGCTGGCCGAAGCGGGTCTTCTCTCAGGTCCTGCTGATGCAGCTGGCCATCATCACCGGTGTCACCGTCCTCGTCACGGGCCTCTTCCTGGCACCGCTCAGCGCCCAGCTCGACGACCAGGCGATGCGCCGCGCCCTGGCGATCGCGCAGAGCACGGCGGCACAGCCGCAGATCGCCGCCTCGCTGCTCACCACCGAACCGCGCCCGGACGGTGCTGTCCAGACCGCGGCGGAGCGGATCAGGCGGTCGACGGGTGCCGAATACGTCGTGATCATGGACAAGCAGGGTGTGCGATGGTCACACACGGACTCCTCCCGCATCGGCGACGTCGTCTCCACCGACCCCAGCACGGCACTCGCCGGCAGGTCCGTGATGGAGATCGACAGCGGCACGCTCGGACGATCGGCCCGCGGCAAGGTACCGCTGCTCGACGAATCGGAGCGGGTCGTCGGCGCCGTCTCCGTCGGCATCGCGTACGACAGCGTCCGCGCCCGGCTGCTCGCCGCGATCCCCGGTCTGCTCGCCTATGCGGGCGGAGCCCTGGCCGTGGGGGCGCTTGCCGCCTATCTGATCTCGCGCCGTCTCCAGCGACAGACCCATGACCTGGCGTTCTCCGACATCTCGGCGCTGTTGACCGAGCGTGAGGCCATGCTGCACAGCATCCGCGAAGGGGTCGTCGCACTCGACCGCACAGGGCGCATCAGGCTCCTGAACGATGAGGCCCAGCGACTGCTCGGCCTCGGCCCCGGCGCCGCGGGCAAGCAGCTCGACGAGGCACTGGGCGAGGGCCGGACCACCGACGTGCTGGCCGGGCGGGTGGTCGGCGACGACCTGGTGACGGTCCGCGGCAGCCGCGTGCTGCTCGCCAATCGGATGCCGACCGACGACGGCGGGGCTGTGGCCACTCTGCGCGACCGTACGGAGCTGGAGTATCTCGGCCGTGAACTCGACTCCACCCGTGGCCTGATCGACGCGCTCCGTGCCCAGGACCACGAGCACGCCAACCGGCTGCACACCCTCCTGGGGCTGCTGGAACTGGAGATGCACGAGGAAGCGGTGGAGTTCATCACGGAAGTCGTGGGCGTCCACCGGGCGACGGCCGAGCAGGTCACCGAGAAGGTCCACGACCCCCTGCTGGCCTCCCTCCTGGTAGGCAAGGCGACCGTGGCCGCGGAGCGCGGCGTCGCCCTGCGCATGGCTGAGGAGACCATGCTGCCGGACCGGCTGGTGGACCCACGCGGCCTCGTCACGGTCCTCGGCAACCTGGTCGACAACGCGCTGGACGCGGCTGCGGGATCGACGGACGCACGGATCGAGGTCGGGCTGCGGGCCGACGGCCGTACGGTGGTACTACGGGTATGCGACAGCGGTCCCGGTGTACCGGCCGGTGACCACGAATCCATCTTCATGGAGGGCTGGTCGACCAAGGAACTCCCGGCGCACGGCAAGCGCGGTCTGGGACTCCCGCTGGTACGGCGGCTCGCCGAGCGACAGGGCGGCAGCGTGTCCGTATCGGGATCCCCCGAGGGCGGGGCGGTGTTCACCGTCGTCCTTCCGGAGGCCCTGCGCGAACCGGACCGGCTCGGCACCCTGGGCCCGGGTGAACCTGACCTGCCGGATATCCCCGACCTGGGCGCAGCCACCCGGCGGGACGCCTCCGCCGGGAGCAACCGGTCGGCTCCCGTACGGCCCGCTACGTCAGGAGACGCCCCGTGATCGAGGTTCTGGTCGTGGACGACGACGTACGGGTCGCCCGGATCAACGCGGCGTACGTCTCCAAGGTGCCCGGATTCCGGGTGGCCGCCGTGGCCCACTCGGCAGCCGAGGCTCTCGCAAGGATCGGCGAGGTGCCCATCGATCTGATCCTGCTCGACCACTACCTGCCGGACCGCAACGGTCTGGCCGTGGTGCGGGAACTGCGCGCACTGGGCCGTCACACCGATGTGATCATGGTGACAGCCGCACGCGACGTCGCGACCGTTCAGGCGGCGATGCGCCACGGGGCGCTCCAGTACCTGGTGAAACCGTTCGCCTATGCCGGGCTTCGCACCAAGCTGGAGGCGTACGCGGCGCTGCGCCGCACCTTCGAGGGCGGCGGGGAGGCCGAGCAGACGGAAGTGGACCGGCTGTTCGGGGCCCTGTGGGCCACGGGTGGATCCGACCTCCCCAAGGGACATTCGACGACCACCGCGGAGCTGGTCCGTCAGGCCCTGCGTTCGGCCGACGGCCCGCTCTCCGCTCAGGAGATCGCGGAGAGCGCCGGAATGAGCCGGCAGACGGCCCAGCGCTATCTGAAGCTGCTGGAACGCACGGGCCGGGTAAGGCTGTCCCTCAAGTACGGCGAGACGGGCCGTCCGGAACACCGGTACACCTGGGCCACCGGCTCCTGAAGCCGCCGCACCTCCGCCCCGCCCGCGCCGCCCTCGCCACGCCCGCGCCTACGCCGCCCCCGCTCCGGTCAGCGACCGGACCTCCGTCTCCGCGTGCTTGGCCTGGTCGGGCGGTTCGGGTGAGGTGACCGTGCCGATCCAGCCGGCCAGGAAGCCTGCGGGGATCGACACCAGCCCCGGGTTCTCCAGAGGGAAGAGCGCGAGGTCCACACCGGGGAAGAGCGAGGTGGGGCTCCCCGACACGACCGGCGAGAGCAGGACGAGCACGACGGCGGGGATCAGCCCGCCGTAGACCGCCCAGACCGCTCCCCGTGTGGTGAAGTTCCGCCAGAACAGCGAGTAGAGCAGCGCCGGGAGATTGGCGGAGGCCGCGACCGCGAAGGCCAGCCCCACCAGGAACGCGACGTTCAGATTCTGGGCGAGGAGACCGAGCGCGATGGCCACCACCCCGATGCCCGCCGCGGCCACCCGGGCCACGCCGACCTCGCTCCGCTGCTTGGCGCCCGGCCGCCGGAACGAGGCGTAGAGGTCGTGGGCGACGGAGGCCGAGGAGGCAAGGGTGATCCCGGCGACGACGGCGAGGATCGTGGCGAAGGCGATGGCGGCCACGACAGCGAAGAGCACAGTGCCGCCCGTGGAGCCCTCACCACCTCCGAGAACGAGCGCCAGGAGTGGAACAGCCGTGTTCCCGGACGCGTTGGAGGCCCGGACATCCGCGGAGCCGACGATCGCGGCCGCTCCGAATCCGAGCACGATGGTCATCAGGTAGAAGCTGCCGATCAGTCCGATGGACCAGACGACGCTGCGCCGGGCCGCGCGGGCGGTGGGAACCGTGTAGAAGCGCGACAGGATGTGCGGCAGGCCGGCCGTGCCGAGGACGAGGGCCAGGCCGAGGCTGACGAAGTCGAAACGCGCCGTCCAGCTCCCGCCGTACCTCAGCCCGGGCGAAAGGAAGTCCCTGCCGTGTCCGCTGCGTTCCGCGGCGGAGGTGAGCAGGGCGTTGACGTCGCCGTGGAAGCGGACGAGGACCAGCACGGTGAGTGCGACGGCTCCAGCCATCAGCAGGACCGCCTTGACGATCTGGATCCAGGTCGTGGCGCGCATGCCGCCGAGCGACACGTAGATCACCATGAGCGCTCCGACCCCGACCACGGTCCACGACCGGGCGGTGTCGCTCGTGCCGCCGAGCAGCAGCGCGACGAGGCTCCCCGCACCCACCATCTGGGCCACCAGATAGAGCACCGAGACGGTGACGGACGAGGTGCCCAGCGCCGTACGCACCGGGCGCTCCGCCATACGGGCGGCGACCACATCGGCGAGGGTGAACCGCCCGCAGTTGCGCACGAGTTCTGCGACGAGGAGCAGGACTACGAGCCAGGCCACGAGGAATCCGACGGAGTAGAGCATGCCGTCGTAGCCGAAGAGGGCGATCAGTCCCGAGATGCCGAGGAAGGACGCGGCGGACATGTAGTCGCCGGCGATGGCGAATCCATTCTCCATGGGGGAGAACAATCGTCCGCCCGCGTAGAACTCCTCGGCGGAACCCTGCCTGTTCCGGCCGACCCAGGTGGTGATGCCGAGCGTTACGGCGATGAACACGCTGAACAGCAGCAGCGCCAGCGTCTGATGGTCCCCCCTCACCGGCCGGCACCTCTTGTCATCTCCTGGGTCTCCCAGCGCAGTTCCAGTGCGACCCGGTCCCGGTGCAGACGCGCGTGACGGGCGTACGCCCAGGTGAGCAGGAACGTGGTGAGGAACTGTCCGAGTCCGGCCACCATGGCCACGTTGAGCGCGCCGACGACGGGACGCGCCATCAGGTCGTGCGCAGTGGTGGCCGCGATCACATAGGCGAGGTACCAGAGCAGGAAGGCGGCTGCCGCGGGGACCACGAACCGTCGGTAGCGACGGCGTACCTCTCGGAATGCCGGGCTGTTCTGCACCTCCAGATAGATCTCGGCCGCGCTGTGGCCGCACTGCTCCACCGACCGGAACCGCCCGTCGGCCGCGATGGCCTCCGTGCCGTCCGACTCGCCCCACCCGGCTGCCGGCGCCTCGTACCACGGGTCGTCGAGCCGCATCGCTGCGGTGTCGGGCCCTGCTTCCTTCTCCACCAACAACTCCCTTGTCCACGAGCCTTTTCGGCCGCGTAGCCAAGAATGGGCAGATCGGGAAGATCCCGGGCACTTCATTCGCCGCGCTTCACCATTTCAGGTGACGGAAGTGCCGGGCGGGTGTGCGAGCCCCCGGCCGTACGCATAGCGCACCGCCCCTGTTCTGTCGCGCGCGCCCGTCTTGGAGAAGAGGTTGTTGATGTGGGTCTTCACCGTGGCCCGGGAGATGTGCAGGGTGCGTGCGATCTCCGTATTGGACAGTCCGTCCGCGATGAGGACCAGCACCTCGGCCTCGCGGGGAGTGAGTCCGTCGGGCAGCTCCGACGGAAGCGGCGCCCCCGACTCGACGGCCTGGGACGTGACCCGCTCCAGCAGCCGGCTCTGCACCTTGGGTGAGAGCCCCGCCTCACCGGAGAGCACGGCCTGGATGGCCTGGGCGATCTCCTCACCGCGGGCGTCCTTGGTGAGGTAGCCTCGCGCACCCGCCTGCAGAGCGGTGAACAGCGAATCGTCGTCGGCGAACGTGGTGAGGACCACCACTTGCGTACGTGGGTACTCCCTGCGGATCCGGCGCGTGGCCTCGACGCCGTCGCAGCGGGGCATCCGCAGGTCCATCAGGACCACATCGGGGTCCGTCCCGGCGACGAGAGCGACAGCCTCGTCCCCGTCCTTCGCGGCCCCGACCACCTCGATTCCGGGCAGCAGGCCCAGCAGCATGACGATGCCCTCACGCACCACCGACTGGTCGTCGGCGACCACGACCCGCGCACTCACGCGGGCACCCGCAGATTCACCACGAACCCCTCCTCGTCCGGCCCCGCCTCCAGCGTCCCGCCCAGCAGTTCGGCACGCTCCCTCATCCCCACAAGACCGTAACCGGAGCCACTGACAGCGAGCTCGTCCGCCGGACGGTGACCGCCGGAGTCCCGTACTTCCAGGGCCACCGCGTCCGGCTGATACTCCAGCCGGACGGAGACGGCTGCCCCCGGAGCGTGCTTGCGGGTATTGGTCAGGGCCTCCTGAGCCACCCTCCGCACCGTCTGCGACGCTTCCGCGGTCAGTTCCCTCCGCTCGCCCGCGACGGCCACCTCGGCCGGCTCACCGGCCACCAGCTGACGCAGGAAGTCCTCCACCGGGATCATCTCCCCCCGCAGGGCGGAGAGCGCCTGGCGCGTCTCCGCGAGGCCCTCACGCGCCATGGAGCGCGCCGCCACCACTCTCTCCAGCACCTGGTCACGGAATTCCGCGGAAGGCTCGCGTTCGATCAGCAGCCGGGCCGCTTCCAGATGCACCAGTTGGGCGGAGAGGCTGTGGGCGAGCACATCGTGGATCTCGCGCGCGATCCTGGACCTCTCCGCCAGCGCGGCCGCCCCGGCTTCCGCCTTCCTCGCGGCCCGCTCCTGGGCGAGGAGACGCTGGGAGCTGCCGCGGGCCTCGGCATCGAGCCGCAGCACATACCCGCCCAGACACAGGCTGCCCGTGGTGATCACGGTCGTCAGCCAGCCGTCGCCCTTGACGACCGCGTAGGCCAGGAGGGTCACCCCGGTGAGGGGGACCGCGGCGAACAGCGGGAGCCGCTCCAGGGCGACCACCGCGCACCCGCACCAGAGCACGGCCGCGAGCGCACCGGCGCCCGCCTCCAGGGCCCCGAACGCCACTACCGTCAACAGCACCAGCAGCCCGAGGGAAGGCCCGAGACGGTGCTCCCGGGTGGTGCGGAAGAACGCTCTGCCGGCTGTCGCGCAGCCCGCCGTCACCACCAGGCCGACCGCGACCTGCCAGAGAGCGAACCGCCCGCCCGCGAAGGCGCTCCAGAGAAGGCCGACGAACACCGCACTCCATACGAACCGTGCGATCACGGCTCGGGACCGGGTATGGGGCGCTCGGGTGAGAGCCTCCCTGGAAGGCCAGCTCGTCCACGTACTGCGGTTCACGCCCCGCCCTTCGACATGACCCGTGCGGCAGCCGACGGCGCGTCACCGGCCTGGAAACCTGCGGTGACACCGTACTGCTCCCTCATGCCCTTGGTCCGCAGGGCCAGTACACCGCTGCGCGCGAACAGCATCGCCGCGAGCGATATGAGCAGGGCCGCTGTCCCCTGGTGTACACCGAGCAGGACGGCGGCCACGGCCATCGAGACGCGCAGGGCCATCCCTCCCACCCACACGAAGAGGGTCGCCCTGGTGCCCCGGCTCCAGAAGGAATCGTCCGGCCCCTGCCACAACCGCGCGGTCCAGCCCCATCCCGCACCGGTGACCAGCCCCACCACGAGTCCCGCGCCGAGCATCACCGCCGACAGTGTTTCGTGACGCGGATCGAGGGCTCCGTCACTGCGCAGGGCGACGATGAACAGGACCACCGGCAGCACCCACCACCGCTTCTGTTCGCCGACCCGCTGGGCCGAGAACTGGCGCACGACGACGAGCGCGACAACCGCAAGGATCACCAGAACGTTGAAGAGCTCTGACATGTGACAGCCTCCGAGGGGCGCGAAGTTTTGGTGTCTTCGACGCTACGGAGGCGCGGGGATCATGGGATCGGCTCAGGGGCTGACCGTGGGTGGAGAAAGTATCTCCACCCACGGGTGGAGAGCGTCAGACGTCGATGCGCGAGCGGTCCAGGGTGGCTGCGGAGCTGGTGATGAACTCCTTGCGGGGGGCGACCTCGTTGCCCATCAGCAGATCGAAGACCTGCTCGGAGGACTCCAGGTCGCCGATGTTGATCCGGCGCAGTGTGCGGTGGCGCGGGTCCATGGTGGTCTCCGCCAGCTGGTCCGCGTCCATCTCGCCGAGGCCCTTGTACCGCTGGATCGAGTCCTTGAACCTGACGTTCTTCCGCTGCAGCTCCAGCAGGGTCTGCCGGAGCTCGTTGTCGGAGTAGGTGTAGATGTACTTGTCCTGGCCCTTCTTGGGCTGGACGAGCTCGATCCGGTGCAGCGGGGGCACGGCCGCGAAGACCCGCCCCGCTTCGACCATCGGCCGCATGTAGCGCTGGAAGAGCGTGAGCAGCAGGGTGCGGATGTGCGAACCGTCGACATCGGCGTCCGTCATCATGATGACCTTGCCGTAGCGAGCCGCGTCGATGTCGAAGGTGCGTCCGGAGCCCGCTCCTATGACCTGGATGATGGCTCCGCACTCGGCGTTCTTGAGCATGTCCGAGACGGACGACTTCTGAACGTTGAGGATCTTGCCTCGGATCGGCAGCAGGGCCTGGAACTCACTGTTGCGGGCCAGCTTCGCCGTGCCGAGGGCCGAGTCGCCCTCCACGATGAAGAGCTCGCTGCGCTCCACGTCGTCGCTCCGGCAGTCGGCGAGCTTCGCGGGCAGCGACGAGGACTCGAGCGCGGTCTTGCGGCGCTGCGCGTCCTTGTGCTGGCGGGCGGCGATGCGGGTGCGGGCAGCGGCGACCGCCTTGTCCAGCACCGCCCTGGCCTGAGCCTTGGCGTCGCGCTTCGTGGACGTCAGGAACGCCTTGAGCTCCTTGGCGACCACATTGGCCACGATCCGGTTGGCCGCCGAGGTGCCCAGCACCTCCTTGGTCTGCCCTTCGAACTGCGGCTCCGCGAGACGTACGGTGACGACCGCGGTCAGGCCTTCCAGGGCGTCGTCCTTGACGATGTCGTCCTCGGCGACGCGCAGCAGCTTGGCGGAGCGCAGGACCTCGTTCACCGTCTTCGTGAGGGAGCGCTCGAATCCGCTGACGTGGGTGCCGCCCTTAGGGGTGGCGATGATGTTGACGAAGGACTTGAGGTTGGTGTCGTAGCCCGTGCCCCAGCGCAGTGCGATGTCGACAGCCAGCTCACGGGTGACCTCGGTCGCCGTCATGTGCCCACGGTCGTCCAGGACCGGCACGGTCTCCTTGAACGTTCCCGTTCCGTTCAGGCGCTGAACGTCGCAGACGGCCTTGTCCTGCGCCAGGTACTCGCAGAACTCGCTGATTCCGCCGTCGAAGCGGAAGGTCTCCTCCGTCTTGCCCTCGCCGTCGATGCCCCGCTCGTCGCGCACGACGATGGTGAGGCCGGGCACGAGGAACGCGGTCTGGCGTGCCCGCTGGTACAGCGTCTCCAGGTTGAGCTTCGCGTCCTTGAGGAAGATCTGGCGGTCCGCCCAGTACCGCACCCGGGTACCGGTACGGGTCTTCGGGACGCGCTTGCCCTTGCGGAGGCCGTTGGCGGGGTCGAAGGGGCTGTCCGGCCCCTGCTCGGTGAACATGCCCGGGACACCGCGCCGGAAGCTGATGGAGTGGGTCGCGCTGTTCCGGTCGACCTCGACGTCCAGCCGTGCGGAGAGCGCGTTCACGACCGAGGCGCCGACGCCGTGCAGGCCGCCCGACGCCGCGTAGGAGCCGCCGCCGAACTTTCCGCCGGCGTGCAGCTTGGTCATGACGACCTCGATGCCGGAGAGCCCGGTCTTGGGCTCCACGTCCACGGGGATGCCCCGGCCGTTGTCGCGGACCTCGACGGAGGAGTCGTCGTGGAGGATGACCTCGATGGAGTCGCAGTAGCCCCCGAGAGCCTCGTCGACGGAGTTGTCGATGATCTCCCAGAGACAGTGCATGAGTCCGCGGCTGTCCGTGGACCCGATGTACATCCCGGGGCGCTTACGGACGGCTTCGAGCCCTTCGAGGACGAGAAGGTGCCGCGCGGTGTAGTTGGAGCTGTCCCTGTCTGCGCCGCCTGCTCCGGTCAGCAGCGCAGTGGACGGCACGGAATCGGCGGTCACGCGGTTCGCTCCTCGCTGAATTTCATTTGGGGCCCAGTGGGTAACGGGCTCGGCGTCGGTAGCCGCTGAGAGCCTACCGAGGCCTGGTAGAGCGGTTGTAACGCCACCCAGGGGGAATCCTTATGCTAGTGCAGCCTCGCATACGCGTTCGATCATTCGTTGGAGTGACGCGCACATCACGTTCCCTTCGAGGCATGAACCATTTAGGCTCCGGGCACGTCCTCATGAACAACCGGCAAGCCAGCCGGCGGACCGGCCCACACAAGCAACGCGAAACCGTAGCGCTACGCAATACGGCACATTCGCCGCCAAACGGCAACAGACAGCCATCCTGAGAAGAAGTTTCGAAGAAATGCCACGAGCGGGAACGTTTTCGGCCTGGTTGGATGTTGACCCTGGTACGACAGCTCGTCGAGCTAGAGAAGAGGCGACGTGACTACTGTTCTGACCCCCGCGAGCCCGCTGACCGCAGCAGACCGCTGTGACCGTTGCGGCGCCCAGGCATATCTGCGCGTCGTCCTCATCAGCGGCGGTGAACTGCTCTTCTGTGCCCACCACGGGCGCAAGTTCGAGCCGGAACTCAAGAAGATCGCCGCGGAAATACAGGATGAGACAGATCGGCTCACTGCCGTGCAGGCCAGTGCCGCCGACGAGGAACAACACTGACACCTCGCATCCACGACGAGCCATGGGCCCGGTCCAGGACCGGCCGACGGGCGGCCTCCCCACCGGGGAAGCCGCCCGTTCTCGTATTCTCCGACGCGGTGTGGTCCCAGCGGTCAGGCTGCGCCGGCCATCCACCGGGCGGCCGCGGATACACGTGTGTACACCCCTGGGCTGTCGGGGCTCCCGCAGCCGCTCCCCCAGGAGACAAGCCCGACGAGGCGCCCACGGGCCACCAGCGGGCCTCCGCTGTCCCCCTGGCACGCATCCCGCCCACCCGCGGTGTCACCGGCGCAGAGCATCGATGAGGCGTCGTACGCGCCTTGTGTGCCTCCGGGGTACGCCTGGGCACAGTCGCTGTCGGGCAGCACCCGCACCTTGGCGGCCCGCAGCCGGGAGGCGTAGGCCCCGTAGCCGGTCGTGTCCCCCCAGCCGTACACCGTCGCCGCGGTGCCCGGCTCGTACGCCGGGCTCCCGGCCCCCGCCATCGGGATGACACTGCTCTTCGGCAGCGCCCGGGCCAGCGTGAGGACCGCGAGGTCGGCGGCATTCGTGCGCGGGTTGTAGCCAGGGTTGACCCACGTCGTACGCACGGGGATCTCCTGACCGCCAGGCCCGTTCAGCTCGTCCCGTCCGGCGATGATCCGCAGATCCCGGACCTCGGGGACGGCGGCCCCCAGGACGTCCTCCCGGAGGCAGTGTGCGGCCGTCAGCACCTTGGTGGGCGCGATGGCCACTCCGCCGCAGAACTGCCCGGCGCGGGTTCCTCCGAACCGGTCACGGCTCGACAGAGCCACGGCCCACGGACTGTCCGCGACAGCCACCGGCCTCCCGCCGACGATGATGCTGTCCGCCGCGGCCGTGGCCGGAGGGCCGAGCGGTATCACCGCCGCAGCGACCGCCAGGGTGAAGGCGGCCGGAAGGACATGGACGAGAATGCGGGGCATGGAGTCTCCTTACGCCGAGGTGAGCATTGCCCACTCAGCGTCATCCGCTCCGGTGCCCGCCGCATGCGCACATGGGCCG
>NZ_JBHWZS010000034.1:0-46085 GCF_042728155.1 Streptomyces sp. NPDC060209 | reverse complement strand
CCCACTAAAGTGGGCGCATGCCCACACTACCGCGAGAGCAACCGGAACCACCCCCGGCGGAGCCGCACAGGGCCGGGGCGATGGCCAAGTCGTTCGGCGTGGACACGCGACGCTACGACCAGGCACGGCCCGGATATCCCGATGCGTTGGTGGCGCGGATCGTCTCCGGGAGCCCTGGGCTCGACGTGCTCGACGTCGGCTGCGGTACGGGCATCGCGGCGCGGCAGTTCCAGTCCGCGGGCTGCGCCGTGCTCGGCGTCGAGCCCGACGCGCGCATGGCCGGCTTCGCGCGAGCCCGTGGCCTGCGGGTCGAGGTGGCGACCTTTGAAGCCTGGCAGCCGGTCGGGCGGACCTTCGACGCGGTCATCGCCGCCCAGTCGTGGCACTGGGTGGATCCGGACGCCGGTGCCGCGAAAGCGGCACGTGTACTGCGTCCAGGGGGACGGTTGGCGGTCTTCGGGCATGTGTACGAGCCGCCTGCCGAGGTGGCCGACCCGTTCGCCGCTGCCTTCCGGCGGGCGGCGCCCGACTCCCCGCTCAACGGCCGACCGGCCCGACGTCCGCCCGGCCTCTACCAGGCGGCGTACGCGAAGGTCGCCGAAAAGATCCGCGAGACCGAACAGTTCGACGAACCCGAGCAGTGGCGATTCGTCTGGGAGCAGTCCTACACGCGCGACCAGTGGCTGGACCTGCTACCCACCACAGGCGGCCTCACTCAGCTCCGTCCCGGTCAGGTGGCACGGATCCTGGACGAGGTCGGAGCCGCGATCGACTCCCTGGGCGGACGCTTCACGATGAACTACACCACCTTGGCAACCAGCGCCGTACGCACCGGCACCACGGCCTGACCGGCACCACCGGCCTGGTCGCCGGCGGTCCGGGCGAGCGTGGTGGACGACCACGCCTGCGGCCGGAAGGGGGCGCCGGCAAGGGCCCGGTGGTCAGGCCGTCGTCAGCACGCCTCCATCGATGTCGAGTTCGACCACTGTGCCGGTGGTCCTCGCCACTTCGGCAGCCCAGACAACGCGGTGGGTCGCAAGGCTCTCCGCGGCGTCGGAGAGCAGTAGCGAGGCGTCACCGGCGGCGACGGCGGCGAGGAAGGCGTCGGTCAACGCCTCGTCGCCGCCCCCGTGACCGTCTTCGGGCGACGGCCCCGGGTTCGCCGTCGCCCTCGTCCGCGTATCGATGGTCCGTTCGGACCCGTCGCGGAAATCGACCAGTCGCAGCGTGTTTCCGTCGCCCTCGATGAAGCCGTGCGTGCCCATGAGCCGGGTGCGGCGCTGTTCCATCGGGGTGTAGGCACTCATGGTGAACGAGCAGGTGGCACCGGAGTCGAACTCCATGCTGACCACTTGGTTGTCGACCACGTCGTTGTCGCACGCGTACGCACAGCGCCCGTAGGGCCCGGTCCTCAGCGCTTCCAGTACACCCGCCTCGGTGTGCTCCCCGGTCACGGCCGACAGCGGCCAGAACTCCTGGTCCGCGTCGCCCAGGCACCCCAGGTAGAGCCGCTTCGCCGAGTACGGGCAGCCTGCCTCCACCGGGCAGTCGAGGCAGCGGTCCGTCGCGCCGGGCGGCGCGTCACCGGGTCGGAGGTGGGTCAGGCTGCCGAAGGAGCTGACCCTCCGGGGAAGGCGTCCGAAGAGGTGGACCAACCAGTCGATGTCGTGGCAGGACTTGGTCAGCAGCATGGGGGCGGAGGTGTCGGCACGGCGCCAGTTCCCGCGCACGAAGGAATGGGCGTGGTGCCACCAGCCGACGGGCTCCAGGTGCTGGACGCTGACCAGGCGGCCGATGTCGCCGCTGTCGAGCAGCCCTTTGAGGCAGCGTGTGTACGACGTGTAGCGCAGCACATGGCAGACGGCCAGCAGGATGCCGTTGCGCTGCGCCGCGTCCGCGATCGCCGATGCGTGGTCCTCGCTGGTCGCCATCGGCTTCTCCAGAAGGATGTGGTAGCCGAGATCGGCCAGTGCCACCGCCGGATCCACGTGCATCCGGTCCTGGGTGGCGATCACGCATGCGTCGGCCAGCTTTCCGGCTGCCGCCACCTCGCTCCAGCCGGCGTAGAGCCGCTCCGGCGGCACCCCGAACTCCTCCGCTGCCCGGGCACGGCGGAGCGGGTCCGGTTCGGCCACCGCGACCACCCGCCCCGCCCCCGTGGCCAGGGCACGCCGCGTGTAGGTCATGCCGCGGAGCCCGGCTCCGACGAGCACCATCGTCACCTCGGACATGGGGTTCCTCCTCGTGGGTCACCGCCCCACGTCCGGGGTGCGGATCGACCGTCGTCGGTTGCGCGGAAGGCGGGGTGGACACCACCGGTCGAGTCCCGCGGACGGGCGGGAGCAGGCGGTGGGAGGGCCTCAGGAGTACGGGGCGGGCTCAGTGGCCGAGCAGCGTGCGCAGCGACGGTTGCAGCAGGTCCGAGTGTGCGCGCACCATCTCGTCGCACAGGTCCCAGATGCGTTCGACGGGCAGGGCCGCGGCGGTGGCCGGGTCGGCCATGGCCGCCTGCCGGATGGACCGGGGGTCGTCCTCCAGAGCGGCGCGGACGACCAGCTCGTTCATGCTGAGGTAACCGCGGTTGAGGGCGGCGCACTGGGCGGGCAGCGAGCCGATACGGGTGGGCTGCACTCCCAGTGCGTCGACCAGGCAGGGCACTTCGACGGTGCCGGTCGCAGGCAGGTTGTCGATCAGCCCGTGGTTCGGAACGTTCCCGTAGACGGTGCGGGGTGTGCCGGTGACGACGCTGTGGATGATCTGGGGGGCGTATTCCATCGTGCCCTCGACGTCGAGTGCTGATCCTTCGGCCAGTGTGTCGCGGGTCCGCTCGTATGCGGCGATGTTCTCGTCCACGATGCCGAGGTAGGCGCCGACGGGAAGTCGCAGCCGCTCGATCTCGCTGTCGTGGTGCAGGTACCAGGGGACGTATTCGGAGGAGTGCTCACTGGTCTCGGTCGGGTAGAAGCCCAGGCGCCGGTACATGTCGACGCGTACCCGGCGCCGTAGCTCGGGGTTCTCCGCGATGAGCGAGTCGAGCCTTGGGTAGAGGTCGGCTCCGTTGTGCTCGAGACGCAGCACCCACGCCTGGTGGTTGACTCCGGCGGCCCGGTAGACGACTTCCTCGTGCGGGACGCCCAGGAGATCCGCGAGGTCACGAACGGTCCAGTACACCGAGTGGCACAGGCCGACGACGCGAGTCAGTCCGGTGGCCCTGGTGAGGTACTGGACGTTCATCGCCATGGGGTTGGTGTAGTTCAGCAGCCAGGCGTCGGGGCAGACCTCCGCGATGTCCTCGCCGAGCGCCTTGAGCAGGGGGAAGGTACGCAGCGCGCGGAAGATCCCCCCTATGCCGAGGGTGTCGGCGATGGTCTGGCGCACGCCGTGGCGGGCGGGAACGTCGAAGTCGATGCGGGTCGATTCGCGCATGCCGACCTGGACGATGTTGATGACGAAGTCGGCGCCTTCGAGCGCCGCCCGGCGCTCGGCGTGGGCGGTTATGCGGGGCACGCCGCCGCCCTGCCCGGTCAGCCGGTCCGCGATCTGGCGGGCAGCGCCGTGTGCCGTGGCGAGGCGTTCCTCGTCGATGTCGTGCAGTGCGATATGGGCGCTCTTGAGCTCCGGGAACGCGAAGAGATCTGCCAGGAGGCCCTGGGTGAACACGACGCTTCCCGCGCCGATGAACGCGATTTTGGGTGTGGTGTGGGTCATCAGGAGTTCTTTCCGTTGCGGGCGACGGCCGTTCGGGCCTCGTCCCAGGTGGGCTGGGCTGGGGTACCACCGTGTGCCCGGGTGGACAGAGCGCCGCAGGCGGCGGCGAATTCGAGAGCTTCGGGGAGGGGGAGGCCGCGCAGGAGTGCGGCGACGAAACCGGCGTCGAAGCTGTCCCCCGCGCCGACGGTGTCCAACGGTCGGGCGGGGATCCCGGGGGTGCGCAGCAGGGTGCGGCCGTCGTGCATGAGGGCACCATCGGCCCCGTTCTTGACGACCACTCGCGGCCCGCGTGCCGCGAGTGCGGTGGCTGCCGCGTCCAGGCGATCCGTGCCCGCGGGTACGACCGCGCCGTCCGCGGAGGTTGTGGCGTGTGCGAGCGCCAGTGCCTCCTGCGCGTTGGGCAGCAGATAGTCGGTGACCGCGAGCGTCGCTTGGAGTCCTCCGGGTGCCCACGCACCGGAGGGATCGTCGTTGGTGTCGAGCGAGGTGGTGGCGCCGCGGGCGCGCGCCGTGGCCAGCAACTCGGGCAGTGCGTCGGCGAGTCGGGGCAGCAGGAAGTAGGAGGCTGCGTGTACGTGCCTGCTGCTGGTGAGCAGCGCCTCCGGGACGTCTTCGGGGCCGCCGGCGGAGAGTGTGCCGGGGGAAGTGAGAATCGCGCGATCGCCGTCCCCCCGTGTCACGACCACCGTGAGCGGCGTCGGCAGGACGGGATCGGTGCGAAGGGCGTCGGTGTCGACCCCCCGGGCATTCAGAGCGGTACGGACGAACCGCCCGGCCTCGTCGTCCCCGACTCGTCCGGCAAAGGCGACCTTGAGCCCGAGGCGCGCTGCTCCGCACGCCATGATCGCGCCGGAGCCTCCGAGAGTGAGCAGGCCGGTCTCGACGAGTTGTTCGCGCTGTCCGAAGGCCGGCGGAGTGTCGAGGGGGCCCAGGACGATGTCGGGATTTACGTCCCCGATGACGAGCAGGTCGAAAGTGTGGTGCATGCGGCTTCCTGTGATCGCGGACTCCGGCTGACGGAGTGCGGTGGGTGGCGGGAGCGCGGTGAGGGTGCCGAGCGTCCGGCGTCCCGTGCGTGGTCGATGCCCGGCCCGGCCCGGGGCTCAGCCCTTGATACCGCTGGAGGTGATGGACTGGATGAAGGACTTCTGCGCGAAGAGAAACGCGAGCAGGACCGGCAGAACGGTGATCACATTCCCCGCCATGACCGCCGACCAGCGGGTGTGGTGCTGCCCCTGGAATGTCGTCAGACCGAGCTGGAGGGTGTACTGCGTGTCGTGATTGATGGCGATCAACGGCCAGGTCAGGTCGTTCCAGGTGGTCAGGAAGGTCAGAACCGCCACTGTGCTCAGGGCCGGTCTCGATAGCGGCAGGACGACGAGGAACAGCACCCGTAGCCGTGAACAGCCGTCGATCCAGGCCGCTTCCTCAAGCTCTCTCGGCAGGGACAGGAAGAACTGGCGGAACAGGAAGACGGCGAACGGTGTGACGAGGGAAGGGACGATCAACGCGCCCAGGGTGTCGATGAGTCCGAACTGCTTCATCACCAGGAACGTGGGGATCATCGTCAGCTGGAAGGGGATGGCCATCGTGGCCAGCATGAGAGCCAGCAGGACACGGGAGCCGGCGAACCGCATCCGGGCGAACGCGTAGCCGCCGAGGGCGCCGAGCAGCAGGTTCGACGCCACCGCGACCACCGAGACGATCAGCGAGTTGGCGAACCAGCGCGGGAACATCGCGTTGCCGAGCACATACCGGTACCCGCCCAGGTCGATCTCCGACGGCCACAGGGCCGGTGGGAAGCGGTTGATCTCGGCGTCGCTCATCACGGAGCTGAGGAGCAACCAGATCAGCGGGATCGCGAAGACGAGGGCGAGAGGGGCCAGCAGCAGATGCCAGGCGCTGAACGGCAGCCGTGTCCGGCCTCGCGGAGGGTTGCCGGACGGCCCTGTGGTGGAGGGGGAAGGGGAAACGGATGTCACCCTCATCGTGCGTCTCCTTCGAGGCGATGGGTCTCGCGTGACCGGCCCCGGACGGCCCGTACAAGGCGCGGGACCGCGAAGACGAGGAGCAGCGCGGTCGCCAGCGCGTAGGCCGCCGCCGCGCCGTAACCGGCGGTGAAGTTCTTGAACGCCTGCTCCCAGATGAAGTAGACGATCACCGTGGTGGAGCCGAGCGGCCCGCCCTTGGTCGTCACGTACACCAGGTCGAAGACCTGAAGCGCGTTGATGGTCTGCCACAGCAGGAGAAAGGTGAGGACGGGAGTGAGCGCCGGCAGGACGACGTGGCGCAGCAGATGCCATCGCCCGGCGCCGTCCAGCCGCGCCGCCTCGATCAGGGAGGGCGGCACGTCCTGCAGAGCGGCGAGGGTGACCACCACGCAGAAACCGGTGCCGCTCCACAGTGAGATCGCCACCAGGACGGGCAGCGCCTGCCCGGGGTCGGTGAGGAAGCCCTGGGCGGATACGCCGAGCTTGTGCAGCACGGAGTTGGCCACCCCGAACTCCGGGTCGAGGACGAAGGAGAACAGCACGCCCTGCGCCGTCGCGGAGATGACGAACGGCACGAAGATCAGCGTGCGGTACAGACCCACCAGCCGGATCCGCCGGTTCAGGACGAGGGCGAGCGCCAGCCCCAGGCCGATGCTCAACGGTACGTAAAGCGCCGTGTAGAGAACCGTGTTGCGCACGGCCTGGCCGAAGTGCGGGTCCTGTACCAGAGCGCGGTAGTTGCCGAGGCCGACCCAGCGGCTGGGTGTTACCAGGTCATCGGCCCGGAAGGACAGCAGCAGGGACCAGACCACGGGAACGACGCTCAGTCCGAGAATGATCAGGACCGAGGGTGAGACGAACATCCAGGCGGTCACCTGTTCCCCGCGCAGACGGCGCCGCCAGGAGCTCGGCGGTGGTCGTTTCACCGTCCGGCTGGATGCCGCGTCGCTCGTGGTGTCGTCACCGCGGTCGGCATGGCCGTTGTCCGCGCGGTCGTTGTGCTTCCGCTCCGGAAGCGTGAGCGGTGTGGGCAGACGCGGCATCGAATTCCTCTCAACGCGGTATGAGCAGGGCGGCGTTGGCCTCGTCCGCGCACGCGCGCAGGGCCTTGACGGGGGTACTCCGGCCGAGGAGTACGGAGGCGATGGCTCGTCCGAGTGCCTGCGATATCTGTGGATAGGCCGGGTGCACGGGACGCACGCGCGCCGAATCCAGGGCCCTGGTGAACACAGGCAGCCCGGCGGCACCGGCTTCCTGCGCCTGCCACTCGGGCAGTGCCTGTGTGCTCCGGCTCAGCGGCAGGCTGCCGGCCTGGACACCCCAGCGCACGTCCTGGGCGGGCTCCGACAGCCAGGTCACAAAGGTACGTGCCGCCCGTACGCGTGCCGCACCGTTGTCGAACACGGTCCAGGTGTCGGGCCCCGATATGGTCATCGGCTTGCCGCTGTAGCTGGGCAGCGGTACGACGTGGTAGTCGATCTTCGCCTGCTGGATGTCGGGCAGTTGCCACGGTCCGGTCACGGCCATGCCCATCCGGCCGGACATGAAGACCTGGTACATCTGCTCGCTTCCCGGCTTGGGATCCACATAGACGCTCTTGTCCTTCGCGAGCGCCGCGACCGTCTCCAGCGCCCGCGCACCGACGTCCGCGAATCCGATCCGCTTGCCGTCCTCGCTGACGACATCACCCCCCAGGTCCCACACCATCGGCCACAGACGCCACACCGTGTCCTCGTCCCCCACGCCCGGCCAGCCGGTACCGAATCTGCCACTCCCACCGGCGGTCAGCTTCGCGGCCGTTGCCACGAACTCGTCCCAGGTCCAGCCCGGACTCGGAAGTGGCAGGCCGATGTCGTCGAAGAGCTTCTTGTTGCAGACCACGGCGAGCGCGTCGAGCAGGGCGGGAGCCGCCCGTACCCGTCCGTTGAGCGTGACTGCCTCGCGCGCGGGATCCCAGAAGTCGTTCCAGCGGCCGGAGCTCATCGTGTCGGTCAGATCCACCACCGACGGGCTGCGCGCGACACTGGCCAGGTCCGAGCCGAAGACATAGGCGACGTCGGGGAATGAGCCGGACGCCAGCGCCGCGGTGATCTTCTGGAGCATCGCGTCCGCCAGCACGCCTCCACCGGGATCGACACGGATGTCGGGGTGGGTGCGGTTGAACTCCGCGACGAGCTCCTCGATGGCCGCACGACCCGTGTCCGTCTGCCCGTGCCAGAGCTCGACGACAACCCGCCCGTCTGCTCCGATGCCGTCGTCGGCTCCGCTGCCACAGCTGGGCAGGGCGGCCATGGCACCGATGGCCAGACCTGTGCCGCGCCGCAGGGCTGTACGACGCGTGAGCCCGGCGGTGACGCGGGAAGTGCGATGTGCTTCGGCCATCTGGGCTCCCATGGGAATGCGTGGTGCGGCACGGGATGTCACGCCGGGCGTCGCCGCACGGCGGGTGGTGTGCTGTGAGTGGATACCGAGAAGCGCGGTGCACGGCAGGGGCGTGCGGGACGCGTCGGGAGTGGCTCCGTGTGGGGGGCCGGGGGGGGGAGGCGCTCATCCCACACGGAGCCTGCAATGCACCGAGCCGGGCCGGGCCGGGCCGGTCAGTCGACCGGCACCCGGAGCCGGCTCAGCAGGTCTTCCGGACGTACCCGCTGTCGCCCGGGGCGCTGACATCGACGTCGCGCAGAACGACACTGAGCCGGCTGCCGAAAGCCGCGCACGTGGCGTTGAAGGCCGACGCCTTGTACTCGATCACGATCACATTGTCACCGAAGCCCTCGGTGTAGTCACCGCACTCGTCCCACTCACCGCACTCCTCGGCGACGGCGAAATCCAGGCCCGTCTCGTCGCGGGCGAGGGAGAAGTCCGAGGTGTTCTTCTGCGCGATCGCAAGGCCCTTCTGGTGGGCGTGGTCGGCGAGCATCCGGACGAACGTCTTCGCGTTCGCCTCGCTGATCAGATCGGTCCGGGTGAACGTGTCGAGGTTGTCGGGCTCGACGGCCTTGAAGCCCTTGGTCGCGCACGTGTCGATCCAGGAGTTCACCTTGGCGGCGATGCGCTGTCGCTTGGCGTCGCTCCGGATGTCCAGAATCGCCTCGCCCCAGCCGTCGTCGTAGACGATCTCACCGTCGGCGTCCCGCAGCAGCAGGTCGCCCCACTCGCTCTCGGCTCCCGGCTGAGCCTGGAAGGCGTTGACGTAGCAGATGTTGTACAGGCCCGCCGCGGGTGAGGCGCTGTGGTCGCGGCTCACGACCTTCACCCCGGCCGGCGGCGTGTACGGCTCGCCGATCTGGTAGTCGAAGTTGGCGTGTGCCGGCGGAAGACTCACCGCCTGGGCCGCTCCGTTCGCGGTGGAGGAGATGAACAGTGGGGTGATCAGCGCCGCTGCCACGGCAACTGCCACAGGAACCCGTCCATGGGACCGGACGCGGTTGATGAGGGACAACTTGAGCTCCCGAAAGTGGGGGATACGTCCCCGCCTCGGACCCCGCGCAGTGCGTGGGTCCTGGCGACTCAGTCCGGGCTTACGGTGCGTGGACCGTGGTACCGGTTGGGCGTACCTCTGGCGCCGAGTGCTCAACTCCGGCGTTGGATGGAGTAAAGCGAGCAAGGTTCGGCATGTCAACAGGTCACAACTGAGCACGTTGTAGCGCCGCCCGGTCGTCACGGCACCGGCGGCCGAATGGCAGCGAGCCGCCCGAAGAACGATCGGCTGTGACGAGATCGGTCACACATCCCGGACATTGTCGAGATCACGTCACCGACCGATGCGGCTTCCGCACAACGCTGGGCCAGGGCAGCAAAATTTGCCATCGTAACGACCCGTCAGGGGCCGCAAACGGCACCCGACGAACGGCAAGCACTCCAGGTCCTGGTCGGCCCACTCGGGTCGACCTGCCGCAACAGAAGTAACACGGGGGAATCATGTCTTTCCACAGTCGACTCACGCGCCGTGCGCAGGTCACCCTCACAGGCGTCGCCGCCGGATGCGTTGCAGCCGCAATCGTTGTCGTACCGTCGCTCGCCGACAGCGGCTCCTCGGAGCCGACGACGGTCGCCGCCCAGAAGGGGACCGACTACGGGCCCGAGCCCGAGTCCGACAGCAAGCTCGTCACCCGGGTCGGCGAGCTGTCGACCATGGCCACGGCCACGCTCTCGCGCGACACGATGATCAACCGGGCCCGCACCTGGCTCACGGCCAACAACGGAGGTCCGGTCCCGTACAGCATGGAGCGCAATTGGAAGGACGGCTACCGCCAGGACTGCTCCGGCTATGTCTCCATGGCACTCGGGCTGGGGAAGCCCGGCCTGAACACCGTCGGGCTGGCCGACTCGCGAAACGGCGTCACCACGCGGCTCAGCAGCATGAGTCAGCTCAAGAAGGGTGACCTGCTGATCGACTACAGCACCACGGACGGCGACTTCCGTCACGTGGTGATCTTCGAGAAGTGGGCCAACACGTCGCACAGCGCCTACTGGGCGTACGAACAGCGCGGTACGTACGGCACGACCCACCGGCAGCTCAAGTACGGGATCGGCAGTGACAACTACGACCCCTTCCGCCCGGTCAAGCTGGGTGCAGGCGGTGGCGGCGGGCAACTCCCGTCCCCGGGTGTCTCCTGGCCGGTCCTCCAGAGCGGTTCCAAGGGTGCGGACGTGCGGTCCGCCCAGCAGCTGCTGGCCTCGCGGGGCTACACGGTCGAGGCCGACAGCGTCTTCGGCCCGAAGACCCGCTCCGCGGTGATCAAGTTCCAGAAGTCCCGGTCCCTGGCAGCTGACGGTGTCATCGGCCCGAACACTTGGTCCAAGCTGATCAAGACGGTGCAGAACGGGTCGTCCGGCCAGGCGGTGAAGGCAGCGCAGACGCAGCTGAACGTCTACGGCTACGGCCTCGCGGCCGACGGCGGGTTCGGCTCGAAGACGAGGTCGGCGGCGCTCGCCTTCCAGAAGAACCACCACTTGCAGGTCGACGGCGTCATCGGCCCGGACACCTGGCGCGCCCTGCTCGGCACCCGCTGACGCGAGCGGTCCCGGCGGCCGGCCGACGGCTCCTTCCCACTGCGCCCGCAGCGGGAAGGAGCCGTCGCAATTCCATAACTCCCGGACATTCGGCACGTGTCATGTGGATGTCGGGCCACAGGTCACGGTCGACACCTGGAACTACCGCACGGGACATCGGCAGTTCGGCAATCCATCCGGTCATCCGGCCCACTCGTGACGGTCGCCCGCCACCCCGGCGTGCCGGGGCCGGGAGGCGGTGTTGGGTGACAGCGCGGCGGCGACGAGCATGAGCAGCAGGACCGGGACCATCGCGGCACGCAGCCCGTGGTGCTCGCCGAGGAAGCCGAGCGACGGCGGTCCCGCCAGCAGCGCGACGTAGCCGATCCGGGAGGTCAGGGCGACGCGGCCGGTGGTGTCCGGGCCGGACTCGCCGGCTGCGGAGAGGGCCAGTGGGAAGCCGAGGGATGTGCCGAGCCCCCACATCGACATGCCGAAGAGCACCAGGCCCATCTCGGCAGTGGAGGCGCCGAGCCGGTCCCGGACGTCGGGGGTCCGGGTCACCCAGGTGGCGAGCGACAGACCGGGTATCGCGAAGCACAGCTGAAGGGCCACGCGGTGACGGTGGACCAGCGGATTCGGCGGATTGGGATCCATGAGGCAGTGGGACTCCGGGGCGGGTCGGCGAGAGTACCCATGCACCCTAAGGGCTGTCCGTAATGCCCGGTGGATCAGCGCGTGGCGTCGGATGCGGTGCATCGCAAGGCGGAGGGGCGTCCTCATACTCGGCGTATTCGGGCGATCCGACAACGCGGCGAGGTGCGCCGTAGCTGTCGTCGTGCGCCCGCCGGGGATTCCGGGGCAGCCCTTGGCCACGCACCGCCCGGCGCTCCGTTCGGGGCGAAGGGGAGGCTTGTGATGCCCAGTCGGCACCCCGACCCGCGTGGACGACCTCGGCCGGCTGGTCCTCGGCGAACGGGACGAGGAACTCGTCTGCAGTCGTTCTCGACATGTCCGGCACGGCCCCTCTTCCCAGCTGGAACGATCACCCACGCCCCTTCACCTGGACCCACCTGTTGCCGACGAATCCCCGAGTCGGGTCACTGGGACGACCGGGTACAGTGCGCGCGTCGGCAGTCCGGCTACTTGAGGAGGGGAAGCGTGACCGACACCAGCGAAACCCGATCCGCGGACGGTGCGGCGCATGCGACCCAGCAGAGTCGACTGCACCGCCTGATGCGCTACATCCCTTTGGTCGCCCCCGTCCTGCTGTGGACCGTGCCCTGCTGGGTGCTGCTGCACACCGGCCAGCACTGGCCGCTCCCCGTGGCGCTGGGCGGCACCGCCCTGTTCGTCCTCGGTCTGATCGCCATGCCGCTCGCGATGGTGCGCGGCCACGGCCGGCGACAGCAGGACTGGGCGGCGATCGTCGGAGACACCCTCCTCGGGGCCGGCTGGGTGCTGTTCACCTGGTCCGTCCTGCTCGGCGTCCTGCTGCGCCTCGCCCTGACGGTGACCGGAGTGGGCGACGGGCAGAACCGGGCCCGGGTCGTCACTTGGGCGGTCCTCGGCGTAGCCGCCGTGCTGCTCGCCTGGGGGTACGCCGAGGCCCGCCGGGTGCCACGGGTGCGCCAACTCGACGTACAACTCCCGCGCCTGGGAGTCGGCTTGGACGGCACCCGCGTTGTCCTCATCACCGACACCCACTACGGCCCACTCGACCGCGCCCGCTGGTCGGCGCGGGTCTGCGCGACGGTCAACACCCTGGAGGCCGACCTGGTCTGCCACACCGGCGACATCGCGGACGGCACGGCCGAACGCCGTCGCGCCCAGGCCGCTCCGCTCGGCACCGTGCGAGCCACCCGGGCCCGGGTCTACGTCACCGGGAACCACGAGTACTACAGCGAGGCCCAGGGCTGGGTCGACCTGATGGACGAGCTGGGTTGGGAGCCGCTGCGCAACCGCCATCTGCTGCTCGAACGCGGCGGCGACACCCTTGTGGTCGCCGGTGTGGATGACGTCACCGCCGAGTCCTCCGGCCTGGCCGGCCACCGCGCCCACCTCGCCGGAGCCCTGAACGGCGCCGACCCCGACCTGCCTGTCCTGCTCCTGGCCCACCAGCCCAAGTTCGTCGACCGGGCCGCGGCAGGCGGCGTCGACCTCCAACTCTCGGGCCACACCCACGGCGGCCAGATCTGGCCCTTCCACCACCTCGTCCGCATCGACCAGCCCGCCCTCGCCGGCCTCAGCCGCCACGGCGCCCGCACCCTCCTCTACACCAGCCGCGGCACCGGCTTCTGGGGCCCGCCGTTCCGCGTCTTCGCCCCCAGCGAGATCACCCTGCTCGTACTCCGCTCCCCGCAGCCGCCTCCCACACAGCCTCTGTGAACGGGGTCCCGGCCGCAGCTGTCCGGCCATGAGCCGATGTGGTGGCAGACCGTCAACGACGGAGGCGCGACACATCGCCCAGCCGGTTCAGTGCCGCCGCCGTCAGCGCCGTGATCGCCGCCGGGAGCGCCGTGCGGACGTCCGGGGCGAAGTGCGAGGAGTGGTTCGGGGGGATCCGGGCCGGTGAGGCCTCCCACTGTCTGCGGCCCGTCGTGCCCAGCATCCAGTAGGCCAGGGCGATTCCGGGTTCGCCGTGTACCGCCAGGCCCGCGTCGCCGTAGAGCGGGAAGTCCTCGGCCGCCATCGACGCGGGCCAGGTCGTGACCCGTTCCGGGCCGTACAGGGCCGTGTGCGCGGACCGGATCGCCTCCGTCGTGTGCGGGTCGACCCGGAGCGCCGCGGAGCGGGACAGCGTCGTCAGGTCCGGGTCACGCGGGCAGGCGGAGGCCGCGCACTCGGCCCGGACGATGCGGTCCAGCGCCGCCAGCGCACGGTCCAGGGTTTCGTCGGTGAGGGCGCGCAGGCCGATGCCGAGTTCCACCGTGTCCGGGACGACGTTGACCGCCGCGCCCGCCTTCACCGTGCCGACTGTGAGGGTGAGTTGGTCCGCCGGGGCCGTCTCGCGGGAGGCAATCGTCTGGAGGCGGCTGATCACGGCTGCCGCTGTGACCACCGGGTCGACCGTGAGGTGCGGGGTCGCGGCGTGGCCACCGCGTCCGTGCAGGATCACACTCAGGGCTGCGCTCGCGGCGGCCATCGGGGTGTGCGGGCCGCCGTGGGCGATCATTCCGGCCGGCAGCGGCGCCGCGTGCTGTGCGAGTACGGCGTCCGGGCGGCCGCAGCGCTCGTACAGGCCGTCCGCCAGCATCGCGCGGGCCCCCGTCAGCGTCTCCTCGGCCGGCTGGCCCACCACGACCAGGGTGCCACGCCAGTGCTCTGTGGTGCGGGCCAGCAGGTCGGCCGCGCCCGTGGCCGCGGCGAGATGCAGGTCGTGGCCACAGGCGTGCATTGCGCCGTTCCCGCTGGCGTACGGCAGGCCCGTCCGCTCCGTCAGCGGCAGTGCGTCCAGCTCGGTGCGCAGGTATACGCGGGGACCGTCGCCGTTGCGCAGGACGCCCGTCACGCCGTGGCCTCCGATGCCGCGTGCGACGTCGAACCCGGTGGCGGCGAGCCGGTCAGCGAACAGGGCGGCCGTGCGGCTCTCCTCACCGGAGACCTCCGGGGTCCGGTGGACGTCCAGGTAGAGGGTGAGCGCCGGGCGTACCGCCAGGTCGGAGTGGGCGAGGGCGGGGTGGTTCGGAGTCACAGGATTCCTCCGTGAGGGAGTGGGTGGCGGCCCGCTGGCGCCGCGTGCCAGCGATGTGTGAGCGCGGGGCATGCCGAACGGTGAGCGGACGGCGGTGGAATGGGGTCGTACACCCCACGCAGGCGGCCTTCCCCACCTCGGCGGGCCCCCGATCCGGAGGAGACACCCATGAACAAGGACCTGAGCACCCTCGCCGACGAGATCCTGGAGCTCGAGGCCGAGACCTTCGAGATCTCCGACTACTCGGACGCCAGTGAGGTCGTGCTGGCCGGTTCCACCAGCACCAGCTCGACCTCGACGTGCAGCTCCACCACCAGCACCACCTCCTGCTCCGCCTGACCAGGCGCCAGTCCGGTCACGGGGCGCGCCCGGTATCCGTTCGCTCGACGGATACCGGGCGTTCCTGTGCCCACGCGGCGTCACGGGAACGGGTGCGGCACCATCCTGATCTCGGCGTCCGCGAGGTCCGTCGTGCGGTGGCCGCCGCGCCGCAGCGCCGTCCGCAGCCTGGGCATCAGCGGGGCACGCTGACGGTTCCAGCCGAAGTCGATCGGCAGGAGGCCGGGCACCAGTGTGCTGACGGTGCGCAGTCCCATGCGTGCCTGCTCCGGGGTGGTCTGGTCGACCGCGATCACGTCGTGGCCGGCCGCTGCCAGTTCGCCGACGACCGCTCGTACGTCGTCGCTGAGGTCACCCGTGCGCGGGCGCTGGGAGTCTTCCCACCGCCGGTAGACCTCGTCGAAGGGGCGTACCGCGAGGGGTTCCAGATAGCTGCGGGCGTGGGCGGCCATCCTGGGCAGCCCGTACAGCTGGGCGTGGTCCTTGAGGTGCCGGACCCGGTGGAAGTCGTCGGCCATGGCCTCCAGCTCGGCACGGCGCTCCTCGGTCTGCCGGGCCAGGTGCGGGATGTAGGTGAGGACCTCCGAGAGGGCGCCCTCCACGGCGGACCTGGGGTCCAGCGAGGCTGCCGCGGCGAACGACAGGGTGCCGGGGCCGCCGTCGCGGCGTACGGCGACGGCGGTGGCGACCGGGATCGCCAGGTCGACGCGGTTGTCCAGGACGTGGACGTCGTAGCCCTGCAGCGCGGCCCGTTCCGCCATGGCGGCGGCGGTGGGGCCGCCCACCGTCGCCAGGTCGATCTCCGTGAGGCGGGCGTTGCCGTACCAGGCGTTCAGGAAGGCGTCGCGTTCGACGAGTTCCAGGAGACCGCCGAGGACCGCCTCCTCCAGGCAGCCGCCGATGGCGCAGCCGTTGGAGCACTCGAAGACGAAGTTGTCCGCGGCCAGCCCGGCGCTGTAGTAGACGAGGCGGGAGGGCACCAGGAGCGGGCGCTCGTCGCGCAGGGACCAGCCCCACTCCCATGGGATGGCCCGGTCCGGGTCGAAGGGGTCGACCAGGGGGTCGTCGCGATAGGTGTTCGGGTCGTAGAAACCGCAGGTGGCGGGGTCCACGGCATCGGCCTTGAGGTCGTTCCAGGAGCCGGTGACCGGAGTGGTGCGGCCCCGCCGGTGGGTTCCGGCGTAGCGCTCCAGGCCCTCCAGGAAGGCCAGCGTACGGCTCGTGGAGAAGGCGTTCTCCTGACCGCTCCAGGTGACGTCGTTGAGCCCCGCGTAGCCGCGTACGAAGACACTGCCGGCGACCGGTGCTGTGGTCGGTGAGGTGACGTTCAGCCAGGTGCCGCCGCCGAGTGCGCCGCAGACCGGGTTGGCGAGGGCGTCCTCGGGGATCGGGTACGAGGAGGCGGCTCGCAGCCGGTAGGTGCCGGGGTCGGGCTTGGGGCGGGTCTCCAGGGTGAGCGGGCGGGGCCGCGCCGGGGTGCCCGGCGGGGCGCAGTCCGGGCAGAGGGGGTCCGCGAGGAGAGGGTACGTCCTTACCTGAAGGGTCATCAGGTCGAGTCGGGAGACCTGGGGAAGTGCCCGGTCGGCCGGTTCGGTGGCGGGAGGTGCGGCGGCAGGGTCGTCGTGGAGCAGCGCGGTGCACAGGGCGGCGACGGTGTCGTACACATGGCCGGTGAACAGCGGCCAGGCGCCCGCCGGCCGGGGGCCGTCCGGGCCTCCGGTCTCCAGGGCGTCGCGCTCCGAGCGGCTGCGCAGCCGCTGCCAGCGCAGGGCCAGGCAGCGCCCGCAGGCGGGGGCCGTGCCGTCGCCGCCCCAGGGGCCGATCAGTACGGCGGAGGCACTGAGGTGGACGCGCGCCCCGGCCCTCAGGTGCGCCCAGGGGTCGGGGGCGCTCCGGCCGCCGAGCGTGGCGGCGGCGTCGGTGGCGCCGACCGGGACGACGGGGACGTCCTGGCCGAGGCGGTCGGCGAGCGCCGTGTGGAGCGCGTCCCGCGCCGTCTCCATCGGCTGCGGCCGCGTGGGGGCGGTCACGAGGACCTCGTCCAGCGGAACGTCCTGACCGCGACCGCGCCGAAGACGAGTGCGAACACGGCGAGACCGGCGCAGCCCACCGCGACGTCGGAGCCGTCGCCGCGTCCCGTGAGCGCGTGGGAGACCGCGTCGTTGAGGTAGCGCAGCGGCATGACCAGGGAGACCTTCTGCAGCCAGGTGGGCATGGCGTCCAGCGGGAAGAACGAGCCGGACAGGAACGCCATGGGCAGCATCAGGAAGTTGGCGACGGCCGCGACCGACTCGGGGGTGTCGGCGAACGAGCCGATGATCACGCCGAGCAGCAGGAAGGTCGTGATGCCGAGGGTCATCACCGGGATCAGCAGCGGCCATCCGGAGGCGGGTTCCAGCCCGAACAGCGGGAGCATGGCCACTCCGATGAACAACAGGGACTGCACCACGCCCACTGCCAGGGCGATGACGTAGCGGGATCCGATCACGGCGGACAACGGGGCCGGGGACATCCGGATCAGCCGCAGGATGTCGTCGGAGCGCCACTGCATCAGCGTGAACGCGATCCCGAACACCGCTGCGTTGGCGACACCCCAGGAGAGCACCCCGGCGGCGGTGTACGAGATGTAGGACAGGCCGCTCTGCTCGACGGCCTGGCCCCGGAAGATCAGCCCGAAGACGACGAGGAAGAGGAGCGGGAAGGCGAAGGTGAAGAACAGAGTCGTCTTGTCGCGGACCTGGGCGCGGTAGCCCGCTCCGGTCAGTGCGGCGTACGCGCTCATGGCTGGTGCTCCGTGGTGGTCTCGGCGGTACGGCGGGGGGCGTTCGGGTCCTGGGCGAGCCGGGCGGTGAGGTCGAGGTAGACGTCCTCCAGGCTGGGGGTGCGGGTCTGTACCCCGTCCAGGCCGACGAGTTGGTCGAGAGCGCTGAGGACCCGGCCGGTGGTGTGCGTCTCCAGGACCAGGGAGCCCCCCTGGACGGTGACCCGGTCGACGCCGGTGATGGCCACCGCCTTCTGCTCGTCCAGCCGGCCGAGCGGCAGCAGCAGCCGGCTCGGGGCCCGGGAGGCGTCCACGAGGTTGTGCGGACTGTCGGTCACGGCGATCCGCCCGTCCACCAGGATGGCGATGCGGTCGCAGAGTTCCTCCGCCTCGTCCAGGTGGTGGGTGGTGTAGACGATGGTGCGGCCTTCCGCCTTCAGCCCGCGCAGTACGTCCCAGAGGTCGCGCCGGGCCTGCGGGTCGAGAGCGGCGGTCGGCTCGTCCAGGAAGATCAGCTCGGGCCCGTGGACGAGGGCGGAGGCGATGGCGAGGCGCTGGCGCTGGCCTCCGGAGAGGTTCTCCACCTGGACGTCGCGCTGCCCGGTGAGCCCCACGGAGGCGAGGGTGGCGTCGGCCGCCGCCCGCGAGGCCCCGTAGAGGGCGGCGACGGTACGCAGGTGCTCGTGCGCGGTCTGCCGGACGAAGAAGGCGGAGGACTGGGTCTGGATGCCGATGCGGGGCAGCAGGGCGGTGTTGCGCGGCCACGGGGACTCGCCGAAGAGGGCCACCGAGCCGGTGTCGGCGTGGCGCAGCCCTTCCATGATCTCCACCAGGGTGGACTTGCCGGCGCCGTTGGGGCCGAGGAGGCCGAAGAACTCGCCCCGTCGGATGTCCAGGGACACGTCGTCGACGGCCTGCCGGTCCCCGTACCGTTTGGAGACCCCCTGCACGTGGACGGCGGTGGGTGTGGGTCGCATGGCCTGTTCCTCACTCATGTGGTGCGTGGTTCCTTCGGTTCGGGGGTGGTCGCGTGGTCGGGTCATCGGCGCAGCAGCAGGAACGCCACCGTGCAGGTGCCGGCCACGGCGAGGAGGAGCAGGAGGGCCGACCCGATGCCGTACGCGGTGTAGATCAGCCGGGCACGGCGGGGGTAGGCGGCGGTGGCCTCGGAGCCGGTCCGGCGCAGCGCCAGATAGGTCCGGGTCTCGGGGGCCAGGTGGGCGGTGCCGAGGAGGTGGCCGAGCATCCGGTAGCCGTCGAGCGGGGGCAGCGGGACGAGGTTGCTGAGTGCCTGGACGCTGCCGAGCAGCAGCAGCCCGGCGAGCAGCGGGCGGGCCGGGTCGTCCTCGGGCAGCGCGTACCACCAGATCCCGAAGGGGAGCAGCAGCACCAGGTTGATGTACGCGCCCGCCCCGGCGATCACGAATTTGGCGCGCCGGCCGGGGATGAAGAGGTAGTCGTCGACCGTGCAGTACAGCATCGCGGCGGGGAACCGCCAGCGCAGCCCGATCTCGGCGACATGGCCGCCGTAGTGCTGGGCGGCGACGCCGTGGGCCAGTTCGTGGACGGTGATGCTGAACCACAGGAACAGTGCGACGGCGGCCAGGACGACCGGTTGCCGAATCAACTCGGCGGTGCCGCCGATGAGTTCACCCGCGTGCAGGGCGAGGGCCGGCATCAGGGCGAGGACGGCGGCCAGCAGGGGCAGCTGTATCGCGCGGTGCAGCAGGGGGCGCAGGATCAGGTGCAGCCGCGCGGTGGTCGCGTCGGCGTCGGCGACCATGCGACGGGTGCCGCGCCAGAAGGTTCCGGGGCGGGGCGGGGCGTGCGCAGGGGGCGGCGGGTCGGGCGCACCGTCCAGCAGGCCGCGTGTGCCGAGGAGGCCGAGGAGCCGGTTCCAGCTCTCCTCGGCGAGGCGGCGGCCGAAGCGGGCGGCGTATTCGGGGGCCAGGTCGTCCAGGTTCCTGGTGCCGTCGAGCCGGCAGATGACGAAGTGCTCCTTGGGCCCGATCTCGGACACGGCACCGGTCGCGGGGTGCCGGATGAGGTGCACGGTGCGGGGGCCGCGCAGCAGGGGCGGGCCGATCCGGACCCCGTCCCGCAGCGCGGGACGGTAGGCCCGGGCCGCACCTCGGGCGGCGGCGGACGCGGGGGCCGGGGTGTCGGGGGTGGCGGTCATGTGCCGGCCGCCTTCGGCGAGCCCGCCGGGTCCGGCTCCCTCAGCACCTGGCCGAGCATGAAGGAGAGGTACGCCTCGTCCCGGATCGTCACATGGAGCCGGTTGTTGGTCATGTGCATGTACGGGGACAGCAGCCGGGGCAGCACGGCCGGCAGGTGGGTGACCGCCTCCAGCGGCGCCGCGTCCGCGGGTTCCGCGCGCTCCTGCCCGGCGTCCTCCCGGGCGGGCCCGTCCCAGACGGGGAAGACCAGCTCGCCCCGGGTGGTCAGGTCCTCGATGCGGCCGCGCAGTTCGAGGCAGTGCTCCGCCCAGCCGCGCAGGAAGCCCGGCAGCCGCCCCAGTTCGCCGCTCGTGACGGCGGTCCGTATCTCGGCGAACCGGCGGCCCAGCTGGGGGGCCATCCGCGCGTACGTGGCCTCGTACTCCTCGGAGCCGATGAAACCGGTGCCGGGGAAGGCCCGGTGCCAGAAGGCGTAGTAGCTGTCCAGGTAGTCCGCGAGCCGGTCCTCCTCGGGCAGGAAGCAGCCGGTCATCACCATCATCAGCTGGGCGGAGGTGCCGAGCAGTACGGTCCGCAGGTGCAGGTTCATGGTTCGGAAGGCTTCGACGACCAGGTCGCTGGAGTGCCGGAAGTGCCATTCCGCGAGCTCGACGCCGGCCGGGCCGCCGTACTTGGCGTACTCCGGGGCGTAGGGCTCGTACGCGAAGGAGTTGTTCGGCCGCAGGTTCATCCGGCCGTCCTCGCCCATGTAGCGGGCTCGGTCCTCACCGGGGAACTCGATGTCGAACAGCTCGTTGTAGAAGTCCTTCAGGAAGCCGGAGTCGACCTCGTACAGGGCGGGGCGGGTGCGGAGGAACTCGGTGAGCGCCTCCTCCGCCCGGCGCTTCACCTCGGGGGCGGCTCCGGCGTCGGCGGGGCGCAGCCGGAGGCGGACGTGCGGGCCCTCGAGCCAGTAGTTGATGAAGAAGTGGCCCGCGAGCAGCCCTTCGGCAGTCAGCCGGTCCACCAGTGGGCGGACGCAGTTGACCAGCATCGGCTGGGGGCTGGCGGCGTAGAAGATGTGCAGCGCGATCCACTCCCCCGGCGGTGTGGGAGCCGGGTCGGGGGTGGCGGGGCTCGGCGAGATCAGTTTCTGCATGTGGGGCCGTCCTCGGTACGGGAGGGGCGGGAGGTGAAGGTCTCTACGGCCAGTTCGGCAACGTGACGGCCCTGCGCGGAGGTCAGGTGCAGTCCGTCCTCGGTGGGGAGCATCTCGCGCAGGATCACCGAGGCACCTGGGGTCCGGTCCACCAGGGCGTCGAAGGCGGTCAGCGACAGCGGGCTGTCGAAGTCCACGTACAGGGGTTTCGCGCCGGGGGCGCGGCGACCGGCCTCCTGGACCGTGGCGAAGACCTGGTCGGGCAGCCCGTGCGCGCGGCGCCAGCGCTGCCAGAACAGGTACCACTGCGCCTCGTCCACCTCGGGGCGGCGGTCCGGGAGGACGGTGGCGTCCGCCGTCCAGCTGCGGCGGCTGATCACGACGTCGCCGTGGGTCACGCGCGGCCGGCGGGTGACGCCGTCCACGGCGGGGCTCTGGGGGACGCCGCCCCAGACGTCGGCCGGCGTCATGGTGCTCGGCGACAGGAGCAGCAGGGTGCGGGGGATCTCCGGCAGGGCCACCGGGACGAGGTAGCCGAGGTAGACGGGGATGACCTCGCGGTCCAGTCGGCGCGAGCGGAGGACCAGGCGGTCGGCTTCATCGTCGTGGACGAGGTAGAGGTCGTCCAGGTGGAGCCGGTCGGCCTCGGGGACGGTGGAGATCTCACCGGGGCAGACGATCTGGTAGTCCGTCATGCGGCCGTGAAGATTGAGATTGCTGGTGATCTGTCCACCCGTCACCTCCGCGAACACCGCCTCGTCGGGCTGGCGTTCGCGCAGTTCGTCCCTCAGCCGGGCGGAGAGGCCGGGCTCGGCGGGGTCGCCGGTGGCGTCGTAGACGTGGGTGAAACGGCTGAAGGGGAAGGCGAGTCCGCCGTACGAGCGGTTGAGGACGACCAGGGGGCCGCCCCGGTGGCCGGGGACGGGCCCCGACACCTGGACATGGTGACTCTGCGGGGTGAAATCACCGGTCAGAGGCGCGAGCTGACCGGCGACGGAGGCGAGGAGGCCGTCCGGCAGCTGTATCTCCTCCGCCGTACCTTCCGTCTCCCACAGCTCCCGCATACCGGCCACGAAGCTCCGGCGGGTGTCGTCCAGGGTCCGTAGCGCGCTCTGGCCGAGCCAGTTCTCCTCCGGGACGTAGCTGCCGTCCCGGTCGAAGGCGGTGCGCTTGGACGTGAACGAGATGTACTGGTCGAAGAAGTCCTCGTGGAAGTCGTGCACCAGCCCGAGCAGGTCGTCGCAGCGTCCGCCGCGGCCGTAGCGGGCCGTGAAGAAGCCGCGCAGGGTAATGCGCTGGGGCAGCGTGATGTCGAACATGGGCAGGATGCCCTCGACCGCCCTCAGGGCCCGCCCGGTCTCCCCGGCCAGCAGGCCCGGCGGGCAGACCAGGTCGCCGCCCGCACTCACGTCCTCGTACAACAGCGTCTGCGGCAGGGCCGGTTCGGTGGCGCCCAACTCCTTCTGCACCTGGAGGAGCCCCGCGCGCAGGGTGCGCAGCAGCGCCCGGCGGGTAGCGACGTCGGCGGCCGGGTAGGCCGCGAGGCAGGCGGCCGGGCCGTCCAGGGCGTCGGCGGCGGTGTCGGCCCAGGGGGCGCCCAGCCCGCGCAGGGCGTGCTGGAAGGAGCCCAGCGGGTCCGGGCTGTGCACATCGGTGCGCAGGCCCGGCGCCCGGACCATGCCGAGCTGGAGCAGCGCGGTGGCGTAGCGCTCGCACTCGGCGCGGTCGGCGCCGTGCTCGGCCTGGAGCCAGTCGACCAGATCGCGGTGGCGGAGCCCGTCGCGGCTGCCGAAGAGGTCGAGCAGCCGTTCCAGGGTGCCGCTGGTGCGCAGGTAGAACAGCCGGTCGCGCACGGCGTCGAAGGTCACCGCCGCACTGTCGTCCCCGGCCGTCACCCACTGCCGCACGTAGCGGACGCGGTCCGCGTCGCGGCCCCAGCCCGGGGAGAGGACCACGGCCAGGTCCTGGCGGCGCACCGGGTCGGCCAGGACCAGGTCGGCGATCCGGCCCAGGGCGACGACGTTGAGCCGGACATGGCTGGTCCACTCCTCGCCGACGTGCAGGGCGGCGGTGGCGTCCGACGGGTCGCCTTCGAAGGTTCCGGCCGCCACCGCGGTGAGAGTGGAGAAGGGACTGGTCTTGCACGCGGTGCGGTAGAGGTAGGTGAGCGCGGACCGCTCGATCTTCCGCATGCGGCCCCCTGGTTGGGCGCTCGTGTCGCCCAGATAGCGGTCGAGCCGGGCGTCCAGGGCGGGCGAGGCCAGCAACAGCCCTTTACGGAACCGGTCGTGGGCCAATGCGCTGCGCAACTCGGTCCGCGCGGCGCGTAGTTCCTCGGCCAGCAGCACGGCCCCCTTGTCCAGGAGTCCACCGTAGCGGGCCCGGGCTTCCAGCCAGGCCGAGGTGCTTGCGCCGGCGGCCTCGTCCAGGCCCGCGACCAGGCGCACGGCGGCCGGAGGGTCGACGGGCAGGCGGTTGTTGAAGACCTGGCGGCGCAGGGCGAGCAGGGCCCGGCGGGCCGCGCCGCCCACCGCGTCGGCGGCCGGGACCAGCCCGTGCAGCAGGTCGCTCAGCGCGGCGCCGTCCCGGGCGAGGCACTCCTCCTGGGCCAGGAGCTCATCGGCCCAGCTCCGGGTGCGGGGGCAGCGCAGCCCGTGGACCGTAGCCACGGGCAGACCGGCGGCGCGGAGCACGAAGCGCCTGCCGGGCTCCCATCGGGTGGTGTCGTGGGGGGCGGTGTCGGGCGTCATGAGGGTCATCAGGTCTCCCCGTCAGGCGATCTCGTGGCGGAAGTCGGCGGGCCGGGGTCGCTCGTTGCCGAGGGGCATGATCAACAGGGGCGCCTCGTCTCCGTCGCCCAGTCCGAGCTTCTCGATGAAGGAGATGTTGTCGAAGCCCAACGCCACGCCGGCGCCGATCCCGAGGGCCGCCGCGGCGACGTAGAACGTCTGGGCCACGGCGCCGGCCGTGCCGACGGCGAGCCGGTAGCCGCGGTCCCCCACCGCGTCCAGGACGGCTGTGGTCCGGACGGTCGGCACGAGGACGGCGCCCGCCTGCTCCAGGTTGTAGTTGGCCAGGAAGTAGTTCTCCTGAAGGAACTCCCCTTGGGCGCCGGCCTCGACGAGCCGCAGTTCGTCCGCGTCCGGGTCGTAGGCGTACGCGCCGGGCCCGATGCCCTCCACATGGCTGACGAAGGCGTAGAGCCGGGCCTGCCGTACGGTGCCGGCCGGGTCGGCGTCGCTCTCCAGTGAGGTCGCGGCGCAGGCCGCGAGGACCGCCGAGAGCTGGGCCCGGGTGAGTGGCCGGGCAGCGTCGAAGCGGCCGAAGCTGCTGCGCCGCTCGCGCAGCGTCCGGCGTACGGGTACGTCGGGGAAGGCCGGGGCGGGCAGCGCGACGCGGGTGCCGCCGGCGGGCACCGGCAGGGCGGCGGCCGGGGCGAGCGCGCCGGAGGCGGGGCGGTCGGCCGCGCGGGCGGTGGTCGCGGTGTGCATCGCGCGCACGGTCGGGAAGTCCAGGACGGTCCGCGACCGTTCGACGTCCCGGTGCCGGACGGCCGGGTCGGGGCCGGGGGCCGCGACCGCGGCGGCAGGGGCCTGCTCATCCGCCCAGCGCAGCGGGACGACGGCGAAAACGCCCTCCTCCTCCCCCGTGGTGCCGAGCAGGCCGTTCAGGCGGGGCTCGTCGAACCACAGCACGGGCGCGGTCCGCAGCCCCCGGGCGCCGGCCCAGATCCGCCAGGTCTGCACGAGCGTGCCGAGGTCGGTGGAGACCACGTGGTAGGAGAAGCTGTTGTACTTGAATGAGTTCTGCCAGTACTTGACGCCGAGGATCAGGTACTGGTCGGTCTCCAGCGCCTCGGCGGGCGCGTCCGGGCCGAGCGCCTCGCGGATCCGGGCCGAGACGTCACCGGTCAGCAGTCGCTGCACGGCGTGCCGGTGGATGTCGTAGTAGTGGATGCCGGGGGTGAGCGGGCCGGACGGGCCGGCAGCCCAGTAGATGCTGACCGGGTAGAGGCCGCCGCCACCCGCCGTGCCCCGCGACCAGTTGGCGTGGGTGTAGAAGGGCAGGCCGGTCAGATCGCTGTTGGCCTGGATCCCGAGGCGGCGGCCGGTCAGCCCGTAGGAGTCCTTGAGCATGGCGGAGAGCAGCGGCAGCGTGAAGCCCGCCGGGTCGGGCGCGGTGGCGGGGTCCGGGCCGGGTGCGCCGGCCGGAAGCAGGCCGCGGGCCGCCGGGGCGTCGGGAAGGCCGTCGCCGTCGGGCAGGGCGTAGGACTCCACGCCGGGGTAGAACTTGCACTTGCGCGGCCCGTCGGGCCAGTCGGGCACGAAGTCGGCGGGTTCCATCGGGACGCGGCCCCGGTGCAGGACGGCGTCGGCGTACTCGTGGGCGTACCCCATGAGGTCGGCCCCCTTTCGGATGGGCGTGCGGTACGGACGGGCCGTCACGGGAACGGGTGCGGGGCGGGGTTGAGGCCGGCGGCGCCGAGGACGGTGCGCATCCGGGGCATGCGGCGGGCGCGCTGCCGTGACCAGCCGAAGTCGATGGGGACGAGACCGGGCACCAGGACCTTCACCGTGTGCAGCCCGACGGCGCGCTGCTCGGGCAGGGTCTGGTCGACCACGACGACGTCGTACCCGGCGGCGGTGACGGCGCCCACCGCGCGCAGCAGGTCCTCGCGCAGGTCCGGGGCGGCGGGGGCTCCGTCGGCGTCCGGCCACACCAGGTCGGCGACGGCGAGCGGAGGCTCCAGGGCCTCCTGGCGCAGCAGGAAGTCGGCGTGCCGCCCCATTTCCGGTACGCCGTAGGCGAGCGGGTGGTCGTGCAGGGTGGTGACCCGGTCGAAGTCGGCGGCCATGGCGCGCAGCCGGGGCTCGTCGCGCCGGGTGCGGCCGACCAGGTTGACCGAGTCGGTGGCGATCTCGCACAGCGCGGAGTCAAGAGCCGATTCCGGGTCGAGCCCGGCGCCCGCCCCGAAGCACATCCGGCCCACTCCCCCGTCGAAGCGCTCGGCGACGGCGGTGACGACGGGGACGGGGAAGCTGATCCGGGTGTCGAAGAAGCGGGCCCGGTAGCCGTACATGGCGAGCCGGTCGACCATGTGCCGGGTGGCGGGGCGGGCGCTGGTCGCGTGGTCGATCTCCCGCAGCGGCACCTGCCCGTACCAGGCGAGCAGGAAGGCGTCCCGCTCGACGACCTCCATCAGGCCGAAGTAGACCGCCTCCTCCGTACTGCCCCCGGAGGCGCAGCCGTTGGAGCTCTCCTGGACGAAGCGGTTCTCCAGGCCGGGTGCGTGGTAGTAGGCCAGGATCTCGGGAACGGGGCGGGGCTTGGCATCGCGCAGGGACCAGCCCCACACCCAGGGGATCTCCCGGTCCGGGGTAAAGGGGCGCACCCGGGGGTTGGCGCGGTGGAACTCCTCGGAGTACAGGCCTGTTTCGCGGGGGTCGACGGCGTCGGGACCGAGGTCGTCCAGCGAGGCGGTGAGCCGGGTGGCCTTCGCGCGGGCGCGCATTCCGGCGTAGCGCTCCAGTCCTTCAAGGACGCCGATGCGCTGGCTGTGCGCGTAGGTGCCGGCGTGACCGCCCCAGAAGGTCTCGCGCAGGTACTCCCCGGACCGGGTGGAGAAGCAGCCGACGGTGGCGGAGGTGGTGGTGGAGGCGACGTCGCAGATGACGGAAGGGCCGAGCGCGCCCCAGTGCGGGTTGGCGAAGGCGTCCACCGGCAGCCGGTAGTCCTCGATCCGGCGCACCCGGAAGGCGCCCGGCCGGTACTTGGGTGCGGTCTCGGGGGCGTACGCGGCGCCCTCGGCGGTGTCCGGGCCGGGTGCTCCGCAGTCGGGGCACTCCGGGTCCGGAACCAGGGGGTGGCTGCGTACGGTCATGGCGTCCAGGTCCAGCAGGTGCACCCTCGGGTACGGTCCGGGGTCCGGCTGCGCACGGCCGAGGCCCGCCAGGAGCGCGGCCACTGCGGTCGCGGCGAACGGGGTGGCGTACGGCCAGTCGCCCACCGCCCGGGTTTCGGAGCGGAGTTCGAGCCCTTCGCGCAAGGGCACCGAGCGCACGCCCTGCCACCGGCGCGCCAGGCAGGTCCCGCAGCCGGCGGCCCGGCCGCCGGTGGGCCAGGGGCCGACCAGCACCTGACGTCCGTACAGGTGGACGGGAACGGCGCCCCGTTCCGCCGGCGCGGCGGCGGTGTACGCGTCACGGTCGCCGAGCGGGGCCACCGCCACAGCGGGCGCGGTGGCGGGGGCGAGCTCGTCGAGGGCGTCGCTCAGGGCCCCGGCGAACCGGCGCGCGGACCCGGCCCGCGCGGTCGTCCCGGTGCGCTCGGTGGTCCCGGTGCGCGGGCGCCCGGTGGCCCCGGGGCGCTCGGTGGACTCAGCCCGCATCGGTGACCGCCCGGGTGAGCAGGACGCGCACGGTGTGGATGCCGGCGGTGGGCAGGTCGGCCGCGTGCGTGGACACGACCAGAGCGTCCCGGCCGGCGGTGCGGAGGCGGTCCAGGAGTCGGGCCCAGTCCGTGGCCGGACCGGGCGGCGCGGGCTCGGTGCGGGTGACCGCGACCAGGGCCGCGTCCAGGTCGCGGAGCAGTGGGTCGCCGGTGTCGGGGGCGGTGCCGGCTCCACCGTCGGCGTCGGCCGCGTACTGCGCCTCGCCGAGCAGGTCCCGTACGGCTTCCACGACGGCGCCCGCACGGTCGAGGGCGGCGCCGACGGCCCAGCGGGCGGGTCCGGTGGCCCGGGCCAGGACGGCATGGGCGCCGGAGTGGGCGGGTTCGCCGAGGTCGAGCAGCTCCACGGTGAGGCCCAGGTGGGAGGCGGAGCGGAGCAGGAACGTCACCTCGGGGTCGTCGCCGAGCTCCTCGTGCGGGATCACGGCCACTTCCCCGGACTGCCGGACGGCCCGGGTCAGGGCGTCGTGGGCGAGCGCGGAGAGCAACCCGCAGGCGGCGGCCTCCGGCAGGTCGGCCCCGGCGCCGGTACCGGCCCGGGTGGGCTCGAAGCGCCGGTCGGCGTTGTCCCTGCCGAAGGGGCGTACGGCCCCGGCGGGCACCCGTATCTGCTCCTTGGTGACGAGTGAGGTGGCCGGGGTCCAGGCGGTGTGGGTACCGGCGCCGGTACCGGAGGCGATGGTGAGGGCCTCCGGATCCACGGCGGGCACGGTGTCGTCCGGGGCGGGGGCGGCGGGCACCACGTGCTCGGCGTAGACGGACGCCGCGGCGTTCAGCGCGCGCAGCCGGGCCCCGGCGGTGTGGTGGACGTCGAAGGCGGTGACGGTGCGGAGGCCACGCGGGCCCAGACCGAGGACGACGGAGCCGACCTTCAGCGGGGTCTGTGTCAGGGGCTCGTCCGCGTAGTGGGTGAAGACCCCGGCGTGCGGGCGGACCAGCGCGGAGCGGCGCTCCAGTTCGGCCAGAGGGCCCTGGGCTGCTTCGTCGTCCGGGGCGGTGGCCACGGTCGGCAGAAACGCCGGGCGTGCCGGGGCCGATGACAGGTCGACCGGTTCCGGAGCGGTCGCGGCGGTGGCGCAGAACGGACAGCGGGGGTGCGGCAGCAGCGGCTCCGAGGCCACGTCGAAGGACGCCATGTCCTGGATGAGCAGCTTGCCCCGGGTCTCGGCCGGGAGCGCCTCGGTGACCAGGCGGAAAACCTCGTAGCCGAGCAGATTGCCGAGCATGGCGGCGAGCGGTCCGGCGGGCTGTGCGCCCGAGGTGCCGGTGCCCAGGGCGAGCCCGCTCCACAGGTCGGCGGCGGCCGCGTCGGCCGGGCCGCCGGAAGCGCCGAAGCGCAGGGCGGCGCAGGACCAGCAGCCCGTCGATCCGGCCGTCATCACCGGCCCGACCACGGCCCGGGGCCCGAACGTCCAGGCGGGCAGCAGCGTCCGGCCCTCGGGGACGCCCTCACGCAGCAGGGCGAGCACGGCCGCCGGTACGCCGGGTCCGGCGGCGGCCACCACGACGTCGTACCCCTCGTACGCCGCCCAGCCCGCCGGCTCGGTCCGGGCGCCCGGCAGCGCAGCCAGCGTCACCGGGCAGTCCTGGTCGGCGAGTTCGGCCGCCTCGCGGTGGACGGTCGCGAACTCCTCGGGCGTGACGCCGCCGGAGCCGTCCAGGAGCGCGGGATCGACCGCCACGGTGGCGCAGCCGTTGCGGATCAGCGACAGCGCGCACCAGCGGGCCACCGGGCCGTCGCCGAGGACGGCGACGCGGGTGGCGCGGTAGCGGGCGAACCGGGCACCGGCGTCGTCGGCGTAGTGGTCGATGTAGGCGATCTGCTCGGCGAAGCGGGCGGTCACGGCCGGGGAGACGGCGGCGGCCGCCTCTTCCGCCGGCGGCACCGAACGGGCGAAGCCACGCGCGTAGAGTGCCGCGACGAGTTCGCCCACCATCGCTTTCTGACGCTCCCCGAAGCCCTGGCAGATCTCCTCGACGGATCTGCTGCCGTCCAGGTGCGGCACGAGGAGGGTCGCGAACCGGTAACCGGACTTGGCGGTGAGCTGGAACCCGCCGTCCGCGTTGTGGAAGATCACCCCGTTGGGTGTCTCGGTGAACAGGACGTCGCGACGGACTCGCGGCCGGGTCCCGGCGGTCTCTGCGTACGGCGTTGTTGCCATGCCTGCGTCACACCTCTTGTTCGGGGGCGGAGTGGGGTGGCCCGGGGTCTGGGCCTGTTCGGTTGTCGTGCCGGGCGCGGGTCTAGGGCTGACGGGGTGTTACGGGTATTACGGATGAAGCTCGTGGTGCGTCGAGTGGCACAGAGGGCGTACGCCAGGGACTCCGGCACCACGCCGGGTGCGTGCGGTCCGCATCAGCGCAGGGCGGCTGTGCTGCCCACCGGGGGGATCTCCTCGCGTCGGGGCGGGCGCAGCAGGGCCGGTGCGTGCCGGGTGGCGGGTGCCGCCGCGCGCCGGGCGTGCGCCCGGAGCAGGTCGTGCATCCAGAAGGCCCCGGACAGCCCCTCCTCCAGGAGGCCCGCGTCGAGGAGCCGCTCCATCACCTCCTCCGCCGTCTCCTCCGGAACGCCGAGGGCATCGGCGGCCCCGCCGGTGGTCAGCGGATCAGGGGCCCTCGCCCCGAGCCGCAGATGCGCCTCGGCCAGCCCCGGGGGCAGCCGTTCCAGGGCCTCGTCCAGGGTCAGCGGCACCGACATGCGGGGGTCGTCGGCCAGGGTGAGGCGGGCGGGCAGGTCGCGGCGCAGCCAGTCGGCGCAGTCGGCCAGCGGCAGCCGGGGCCGGGTGAGCAGCCGGGCGGCGGCGATCCGCAGGGCCAGCGGGTGGTGCCCGCACACGGAGGCGAGCAGGTGGGCGGCCGAGGGTTCGGCTTCGACCCGTTCGCGGCCGAGCACGGCGGTGAGCAGGGCGTAGGACTCCCCCGGTTCCAGGGCGCCCAGGCGGTGGACGGTGCCGCCGTGCGTGGCGACGAGTGCGGCGAGCCCCATCCGGCTGGTCACGATCGCGGCGCCGTCCGCATTGGCGGTCAGCAACGCCCGTACCTGGTCGGGGTGAACGACATCGTCCAGGATCAGCAGGGTCCGGCCGCGCCCTGTGGCGGGCGCGGGCAAGGACCGGCGCAGCTGCTCGGTGGCTTCGCGCACGGGCAGCGGGGTGCCGTCCGGGCGGGTCAGCGGGAGCAGGACGCAGCCGCCCGGGTAGTGGGCGGCCACCGCATGGGCGATGTGCAGGGCGAGCGCGGTCTTGCCGATGCCGGGCGCCCCGGAGAGCACCGCGACGGGGGCGCGCCCCGAAGATTCCGGCTTGCCCGTCAACAGCTGCCCCAGGGCGGCTACTTCGCGTGCGCGTCCGGTGAAGCAGGGCACGGCGGGGAGCGGTGCCGTCTCGGCTGTCCCGTCGTCGGACCACCCGGCGCCGTGGACCGGCTCCCCGGTGCCGGGGTCCGCCTCTTCCCCGAACGCCGGGTCCGGCGCCCCCGTGTGCGGGGGCGGAGCGAGCGAGACGGATGCCCGGCCCACGTCAAGGCCGCCGAGGTCGTCGCCACGCAGGATGGCCAGTTCGAGCCGCTGGAGTCCGGCACGCGGGTCGACGCCGAGTTCGTCCCGCAGATACCCCTTGATCCGGCGGTATTCCGCGAGCGCCTCGGTCTGCCGGCCGGTGCGGTACAGCGCCAGCATGAGCTGCTCCACGAACCGTTCACGGCCCGGGTATACGCGCGTAACCTCCCAAAGATCAACGAGTGTTTCACGGCAGCGACCGTGCTCCAGTTCGATGTCGCAGACCCGCTCCAGCACTCGCAGCCGCTCCTCCGCGAGCCGGGGCACCTCGTCCCGGTGCAGCAGGTCGGAGGGGACATTGGCGAGCAACGGGCCCTGCCACAGGGCGAGTGCCTGACGCAGGGTGTAGAGCTCGGATTCTCCGCCGGAGGTGCCGGCCCGGCCCACGAGCTGCCGGAAGTGCAGCAGGTCGAGGGTCTCCACGTCGGCGCTCATGCGGTAGCCGCCCGCCATCGCCACGACAGCCTGGTCCTCGATGCCGTACTTGGCGAAGATCCGGCGCAGCCTCAGAACGCAGCTCTGCAGCGCGGCCTTGGCGGTGGCCGGCTGCTCCTCACCCCAGACGACGCCGCGCAGATGCTCGGTGGAGACCACGGAGCCGGGGCGGATGAGCAGCGCGGCCAGCAGCGCGGTCGGCTTGGAGGGCGGGAGTACCACCACATCCCGCCCGTCGGTGATGCTCAATGGCCCGAGCAGTTGGAATCGCACCCCGTCCGCCTTCCCTCCGTACCTCGCCTCGGCCGCGTCGGGCCGCACGGATGCCGTGCCCTCCCGGCCTACTGCCAGCCGAAGTCGTGAGGGCCCCGATCGGAAACGGGGGGGCGCACGTGGCCGGGGGTCACTCCGGAGCTGGGGGCCCCGGCGGACGCGGCGGCGTTGGGAGCGGTGGTGGTCGCGGCCGCGGTCGCGGCCAGGGCAGGAACGACGAGGGTGACGACGGCGAACCCGGTGAGGACGAGGGTTCTGAGTCCCGGACAGGGAGTGCGGTGGAGGCGAGTCATGTGAGGAGCCCTTCCGACTGTCTGCGGGAAGCGGTCTACAGCATGGCGAGTTTTGTATGAAGTGATGCAACGGTGAAGGTCGGACCGGTGGACCGATGAGGCCATGGCCCCTTCCGTCCAGCCACCGAGCCCTGCCCGCACTGGCGCAAAAGGCCCTCTGCCCGACGGCGCGCGCTCGTGTCATGATCTTTGCCGAAGCATCACCGGAGAGTCGAAGAGAATCCATCGCGGCCTGCGGAAATTACCACCCGGAGGCGCATGCCTCCTGGCGAGGAGGGACGATGCTCGGCCCCTTGGGTCTGGACGCCACGGCGGAGGCCGTGTACCGCGCACTGCTCGACCGGCCGCACGACACCTCGACGGAGCACTGCTCCCGGTTGGGCATGACGTCGGATCAGTTCAATTGTGTCCTAAAGGAGTTGGTGGATCTCTCGCTGGTCCGTCCGTCCGCCGGGGGCGACCCGCGCCGGGTCCATGTGGTCAACCCGCGACTCGGCCTGGAGACGCTGCTGGCCCGGCAGCGGGCCGACCTCGCGGCGCGCGAGCAGCGGGTGCGGGCGGGCGAGGCGGCGGTGGCCGGCCTGCTCAGCGGGCTGCCCGCCTCGGACCCGGTCACGGGCGAGTCACCGGTGGTGCACCTGAACGGTGTGGATCATGTGCGGGACTATCTGGACCGGTTGCACGAGGAGGTGGCGGAGGAGATCCAGACCTTCGCCACGGGCGGTGCGCAGACCGAGGAGAACATGCGCGCCTCCCGCCCGCTCAACCAGCGGCTGCTGGGGCGCGGGGTGCGGATGCGTACGGTCTATCTGGACAGCGTCCACAACCACGCCCCCACGGTGGCGCACGTCAGCTGGCTGGCCTCGCTGGGTGCCGAGATCCGCACCGCGCCGTCGCTCAGTACGCGCATGATCATCACCGACCATCGGCTGGCCCTGGTGGCCCTGGACGACCAGGACTCCTCGCTGGGGGCACTGGTGGTGACCGGGCGAGGGCTCATCGCGGCCCTGGAGGCGCTGTTCGAGAGTGTCTGGGACCGGGCGGAGCCGCTGGGCCGGGAGGAGAAGCACGAGGCCGACGCGCTGACCCGCCAACAGCAAGAGACACTGCGGCTACTGGCGCGGGGCTACACGGACGAGGCAATAGCCAAACGGCTCGGCGTCTCCCCCCGCACCGCCCGCCGCATCGCTACGGGCCTGCTCGGACATCTGGACGCCCGCAGCCGCTTCCAGGCCGGCGTCCACGCGGCGCAGCAGGGCTATCTGCGCACGGGCGGCCCGAAGCCGTAGGACGTGTCGTCACAGTGCCGTTGTTCGACCGGGCCGGGCCGGGCTGCGCCTGGTCACCGCTCGCCCGCGAGGTCGACTTCTTCCCGGTGCACCGGTGCCGCCTCCGCCACCTCCGAACGACGCCACGGATGCGGGATGGGCGACGACACCGCACGCCACCATGCGTCCGAGGGGAGCTTTTCCGCCGGTTCGAACGGCTCGCCCGGACGGGGGAACGCCACCCCCTGCCCCACCTCGTCGGCAGCGTCCTGCATCCACTCCCCGGGCTCCGACCACGGGTGCGGAGCGAGGTTGAAGGTGCCCCAGTGGATCGGCAGCAGCGCGCCGTGCGGCTTGCCGCCCTGGAGGTCCAGGTGCGCCCGCAGGCCCTCGGCCGGTGTCATGTGGATGTCCGGCCAGTACTCCGAGTAGGCACCGACCTGGATCATCGTCGCGTCGAAGGGGCCGTGGGCGGCCCCGATGTCCTTGAAGCCGGAGAAATAGCCGGTGTCCCCGCTGTGGTAGACCCGGTGCTCCGGGCCCGCGACGACCCACGACGCCCAGAGCGTGTGCTGCTGGTTGCGCAGCCCTCGGCCGCAGAAGTGCCGAGCGGGGGTGGCGGTCAGGCTGATGCCCGCGATCTCCGCGGTCTCGTTCCAGTCGAGCTCGTGGATGCGGTCCAGGGACACGCCCCATCGCTCCAGGTGGGCGCCGACACCGAGCGGCACCGCGAAAACCGTGTCCGTCCCCGCCAGGGCCTTGATCGTCGGCAGGTCGAGGTGGTCGTAGTGGTCGTGGGAGATCACGACGGCGTCGACGGTCCCGAGCGAGGCGAGCGGCAGCGGGACGGGGTGCAGCCGCTTGGGCCCGGCGAAGGCGAACGGCGAGCAGCGCTCGCCCCAGACGGGGTCGAACAGCACCCGGCGGCCGTCGATCTCGATGAGCACGCTGGAGTGGCCCAGCCAGGTCACCCGCAGGCCCGTCGCCGGCGGCGCGGCCAGGTCGGCCAGGGTCGTGGCGTGGATGGGCACGGTGCCGAGCGGGGATCTGCGGGCCCGCTCCTCCCTCTGGAAGTACACCTTGGCGAATTCGAGCATGGAGCCCGACGGCCTGGTCCGGGCCCCCTCCGGGTTCTGGAACACTCCGTCGGCGAAATTGGGCGAGCGGCGGATCCGCTCCATCCGCGCCCCTGCCGGGTCCGCCCCGAAGGCGTCGGGGCGCAGCGAGCGGAGTCTTGCACGGAGCGAGGGCTGATTGTCGGCGCCGGTCACAACATCTCCTGAGGGAGTGGGTGTCGTCTCATTATGGTCGGGAGGCAGGACGGAGCGAGAGCACGAAGGTGAACGGAGCAATATCCGTGCGCTACCCGGAGCCGTGTCACAGGGGGTGTCGCGTCAGGCACGCGGCTGGCCGTAGACGTGTTCGATCCTCAGGGTGAGGACGACTCTGCGGTCCTCGACCATCGCCCGGCGGTAGTCGTCCCAGTCGGGATGCTCTCCCTGGACGTCCCGGTAGAGGGTGACCAGCTGCTCCACGACCGCGTCGTGGGGGTCGGCGGCGGGCGGCGTCAGCTCGGCGGTGACATCGGCGACGGTCCAGGCCCACCGGTCGTCGCTGGTCACGTGGTAGCTCGCCCGCGGGTCCCGGCGGAGATTCCGGGTCTTCGCGCGGCCTTCCGTGATGGACACCCGGATAACCCCTTCGTCGGGGTAGTAGGCATGGTTCACGTTGGACAGCTGAGGCCTGCCGTCACGCTTGAGGGTGACCAGCACTCCGCCGTCGTACTCCCCGAGGAGCCGGAGCAGCGCATCGCGCGCGGGTTCGATGTCCGTCATGCCGAATCCAACGTCCGTACCCGCCGAAGGATTCCGCATTTGGGGTACGGCGATGTCACATCTGGTGCCCTGTACACGTTGACACCGGCTGCCGCACCTCCCGATACTGACTCGCTGTTCAGTAAATTGACTCAGGCCATCCAGGAGCCGCCCTGTGCCGTCCCCCTCCCCCGCCCCGCTGATCTCCCTGACCTGGACGGACCACGTCACCGGCATCGAGGGCTTCCTCGTCGTCGACCGGCTGGTGCGCGGTGTGTCGAGCGGAGGACTGCGGATGCGGGAGGGCTGCACGCTCACCGAGGTGGCGGGCCTGGCGCGGGGCATGACCATGAAGGAGGCCCTGCACTTCGACGCCGACGGCCCACGGGCGCGCTACATCCCACTGGGCGGCGCCAAGGGCGGCATCGACTGCGACCCGCGGGACCCGGCCGCCTACGGTGTGCTCGTCCGCTATCTGAGGGCCATGCGCCCGTACGTAGAGAACGTCTGGACGACCGGCGAGGATCTCGGGCTCAGTCAGGACCTCGTCGACCGGGCCGCGGCGGAGGCCGGGCTCGTCTCCACCGTCCAGGCGGTCTATCCGCTGCTGGACGACGAGGCGGAGGCACGACGACGGCTGGCCGACGCCTTCACCGTCACGGTGGACGGGATCGGGCTGGACGCGCTGGTCGGCGGCTGCGGGGTCGCGGAATCCGCGCTCGTCGCACTGGAGCGGGCGGGTGTGGCGCATCGCGGTGCCCGGGTGTCGCTCCAGGGATTCGGCACCATGGGCGGGGCGACGGCTCGCTTCCTCTCGAAGGCCGGGCTGAACGTCGTCGCGGTCGCCGACATCAAGGGCACGATCGCCAATCCCGCGGGGCTGGACGTCGAGGCGCTGCTGGCCGCGCGGGACGCGCACGGGGCGGTTGACCGCGGGGTGCTGCGGGCGGAGGACGAGGAACTGCCGGCCGACGCCTGGCTGGCCGCCGACGCCGAGCTGCTGGTTCCGGCCGCCGTGTCGTACGCGGTGGATGCCGTGAACCAGGCTTCGGTCAGGGCCCGTTGGGTGGTCGAGGCGGCGAACATGCCGGTGCTTCCGGAGGCGGAAGCGCTGCTTGCCGAGCGCGGGATCACGGTGCTGCCCGATGTGGTCGTCAACTCCGCCACGAACGCCTGGTGGTGGTGGACGCTGTTCGGGGACATCGGCCCCGACGCGGAGGAGGCGTTCGGGTACACCCGCCGCTCCATGCGTGCCCTCATCGACCGTGTCCTCGACCGGGCGGAGGCGGGCGGCTGCACTCCACGGGCAGCCGCGCACGCGCTCGTCGAGGACCGCCTGCCGGTGATGTCGGAGCGGTTCGGCTGGTACGGGTAGGGCCATCGGGCACACGGGCGGAAGTCCGGGCCAGGGCGTTGGCTAAGGTAACCGAGTGGCGAGAGTACGGCTGAGCGTGGCGGAGCGTCGTGAGGAGCTCCTGCGCGCTGCCGTCGAGCAGATCGAGGTCCGGGGCGTGTCAGCGGTCCGGATCGCCGATGTCGCCTCCGTTCTCGGGGTGAGCAACGCCCTCGTGCTCTACCACTTCTCGTCCAAGGAGAAATTGGTTGCCGCCGCATTCGCCTACGCGGCGGAGGCCGATCTCGCCCATCTGCGCAGGCTGCTGACCCGCCGCACGAGCGCGGTCCGGCGGCTCCGGGCCGCCGTTCGCTGGTACGCGCCGACCGGTCAGGCCAAGGGGTGGCGGCTGTGGATCGAGGGATGGGCGTCCTCCCTGCGTGATCCGGTACTGCGCGAGGTGGCCGGAGATCTCGACCAGCAGTGGAAGGCCGAGCTGGCCGAGGTCATCGAGGAGGGAGCCGCGGCGGGTGAGTTCCGCTGCGAGGATCCGATGTCCGTGGCCTGGCGGCTGACAGCCCTCCTGGACGGGCTGGCCGTCCAGATGACGTCGTACGCGGGTCCGCTCTCCAGGGCCACCATGCTGCAATGGACCGAAGAGGCGCTCGCCCGCGAACTCGGCATCGACCACGAGGTTCTGACCGCCTGAGGGCCTGGCTGCGGACCACCCGCGTGCCCGGCCGCGAACCACGTGAGAGCCGGTCACGGACCGGCCGGCCGACGGCGGCCACGCGTCCGGTCAGGTCTGGCGCACCGGCGCGTAGACCTCTCCCTCGAGCCCGAAGGTCCAGGCGACGCCCTCCTTCGCGGTCCGGGTCCTCGGCGGCACCCGCAGCCAGTAGGTGCGGTGCGTTCCGTCGGGCTCGGGGGTGGAGTTGACGACTTCGACCATCACGACGTCCTCGTCGCCCTCCATCGCGATGCGCCAGAGGATCCCGGTCTCGTCCCGGTGCACAGGCTCAGCGCCCGACTCCGCGAGGTAGCGGTCGTAGCCGTAGTACTCGAGCATCACGCGGCGCAGCTCGGCGTTCTCCTCGGCGCGTATCCGGTCCGGAGTCAGGCTCGCCAGGCCGTCCAGGAATTCGGCCGGCACGGGCATTCCCCGCCAGGCGTACAGGGCGAACCCGTCCGGGTAGGCGAGCGCCGGTCCGTCGCCCCGGTCGAGCCGTCCCGCCTCGTCGCGGTGGAGCGCCTCGGGCCGATCGCTGATCACCACGGCGTGCTCGTAGGGCCACCACCAACCGGCGTTCCTGGCGACCTCCGCCAGTCCCGTCAGCCGGTCACCGCGTCCGTCGAAAGCCGCGAGCCATGCCGCGTCGTGCTGGCCGAGGACCGCGTCGAGCAGCACGAGGCGGATGTCGGACTCGTCCTCGGGCCGCGTGGCGAGCTCGGCGACGACTCCGGTCCGTATCCGCTCGGCCAGTGCGGCCGTGGTCTCCCACAGCTGGGCCCCGGTGGCGGACCACAGTGCGGACCATCCGGCAGGGCCCAGCTCGTCGTACATACGGCGCCGTTCCTCCGCCCAGGGGCGGGTGCGGACCTCTTCGCGCACGGAGCGTCCCGCGCCGGACAGCTTCTCAACCACCTCGACGGCCGCCCTGGGCGAGTCCGCCCAGATGATGCGCTCCGGCTCGGCGAGCCCCGCGCCACGGTAGGCGAGCCGCACCCCGTCCTCGGCCGCGCCCCGGTCGGCCCTGCCTGTCGCCGCCGCCACGGCCCGCCACGCGTTCACGTACTGCATCGGTGTTCCCCGTCCCCTGTTCCTGTTTTTCTGACCGCACATCACCGGACCGCCGCTCAACGCTCGCTCCGGAAGGATTCCGCTCCGCGCACCGCGAGAGGATCAGTCCGCGACGATCCGGACCGCGCCCGGGGCGTACTCACGCTGACGCACGACGCGGAACCAGCCCTTCGGAAGCGCTATCGCGGCGTGCTCCTCGTGGACCACCCGTCCGCCCTCGGGGAGATGGAGGAGCATCGGGCCGAACGGCCCCGCCTCCCTCATCAGCCGGCCCGGTCCCTGCACCGCGTGCGCGTGGCCGGTGACCTCACCCAGCGCCAGGACCAGCCTCCCCCGCCCGTCGCGCGGTTCGCCCGGAGCTTCGAGGAAATGCGCGGGCACCTCCGACTCCCTCAGCGCCACCACAAGTACGTCGCCCTGCCGGTACACAGACGTCTCCCCTCCGTGCCGGCACCCCCTGTGCCGGCCACAGGGAAAACGCTACGAGGGGGGTCTGACATCGACGGCCTTGGAGGCGGATCCCGGCGGTCGGTCACGGACGGGAGCACGTGATCTTGTGCGGGGCCTGCCGTCCCTCACCCTCGCGAGGAACGGGCCGGCGGCCCCGGGGCCGGTCGCGTCATTGTCAGTGGCGCTTGATAAACCTTGCGGACATCAGTCGCCCCCAGTATCAGGAGCTCAGTGCCATGTCCGACGCGGACCGTCTGCACGAGTTGCTCGGCCTTCCGGCCGTCGAATTCCAGCGCGAGACCGAGGGGTCCGCGCGCCCCCGGGCCGATGCCGTGGCCTGGCGCATCTGCGTCGATCCGTACGACTCGGACGACGGGGAGGTGACGTGGGAGGAGGAGTTCGAGGCTTTCCTCGAAGCCGTTGATCCGTCAGGTGTCGAGGCTCTGATCATCGGTCAGTGGGCCGAGTCGTACGAGGAGACTTCGGCCTATCCCATCGGGCTCGTCGTCGCGGCGGCCGACCGGCTGACCTCGCTCCGGGCGATATTCGTCGGGGACCTGGTGGTGGAGGAGGCCGAGATCTCCTGGATCGAGCAGTCGGACGTCACCGCTCTGCTCACCGCCTTCCCGGACCTGACCCATCTCGGTGTGCGCGGCGGCACCGACCTGATATTCCCGCCCGTCAAGCACGACTCCCTGCGTGGGCTCGTCATCGAGAGCGGAGGGCTGCCCGCGGAGGCGCTGCGGGGCGTGCTGGACAGTGAACTTCCCTCGCTGGAGCACCTGGACCTCTGGCTCGGTGTCTCCTCGTACGGGGGTGACGTGGTCGTCCCGGACCTGGCGCCGCTGCTCGCCGGTACCCGCTTCCCCCGACTGCGCCACCTGGGCCTGCGCAACAGCGAGCTGCAGAACGAGATCGCCGCGGTGATCGGTTCGGCGCCGGTCGTCGCGCAGCTCCGCTCGCTCGATCTGTCGAACGGCACGCTGGGCGACGAGGGCGCGGCCGCGCTGCTCGAGGGCCAGCCCCTCACCCACCTCACCTCGCTGGACCTGCACCACCACTTCCTCACCGAGCCGATGGAGCGCCGCGTCTCGGAGGCCTTGGAGCCGCACGGTGTGTCGGTCGATCTGTCCGGGCGCTGTGAGCCGTGGGACAACCGCGGCCCCGAGGGCCGCTACACCGCGGTCGCGGAGTGAGGACGCGATGACCGACATCACCGACCACGAAACCTTTCACGGCCTGCCGGTCCACACCCTGTCCCCGCCCGGCCCCGCGGAGTCCGCCGCACCGCCTGCGGCCGGCTCCGTGGCGTGGCGGCTGGACTGCTATCCGTACGAGCTGCCGTTCGAAGAGGTCTGGCGGCGCTTCCTCGACGAGGTCGACACCACCCGGGTCCGGGCGCTGCTCATCGGCCCCTGGTGGGAGGAGGACTACATCTCCCTCGACCCGGTCGTCGGGGCGATCGTCGCCGACGCTCACCGGTTCCCGGCGCTGCGCGCGCTGTTCCTCGCCGATGTGGAGAGCGAGCAGTGCGAGCTGTCCTGGCTGGAGCTGTGCGACATCACTCCCGTACTGGAAGCGCTCCCGCTCCTGGAGGAGCTGAGCGTGCGCGGCTGCGGTGACGGAGTGCCGGGGGAGGAGAATCTCCGGCTGCGGCCGGTGCGTCATCAGGCACTGAAAACACTGCGCTTCGAGTCGGGCGGTCTGCCGGGGCATGTCGTCCGCGCGGTCGGCGCGTCCGAACTGCCCGCCCTCGAACACCTGGAGTTCTGGTTCGGCTCCCAGTGGTACGGCGGTGACACCACGGTCGCGGACCTGGCACCCGTGCTCTCCGGGGCCTCGTTCCCCCGTCTTCGGCATCTCGGACTGCAGAACAGTGAGATCCAGGACGAGATCGCCGCCGCCGTCGCCTCGGCGCCTGTGGTCGCCCGGCTGGAGTCCTTGTCCCTCGCGATGGGGACCCTCAGCGACTCCGGGGCGCAGGCCCTGCTCGACGGCCAGCCGCTCACCCACCTGTCCACGCTGGATCTGCACCACCACTTCCTCTCGGATCCTTTCGTCTCCCGCATCGAGGAGCTGTGCGGCCGGGCGGGCATCCGGGTCGATCTCGACGAGGCGGACCGCTGGGACCCCGAGGACGAGGCCCGTTATGTCGCTGTCAGCGAATAGCGGGCCGCCGCGCCTGGCGGTCGTCGGTATCCCGGCCAACCGCAGGGTCGGGCTCTTCCAGGACGCCGTGCGCGCCGCCGGCCTGCCTGCCGCGCGTACGGTGTCCTGGCTCGATGTACTGCGGGGAGGGGCGGTCTTCCTTCCCGGGGAGACCGTGCGCATCGATTCGCCCGGTGAGGACCCCGAGGTGGACCGGCTGCTGCGCGGGGGCGACGATCCGACCAGGGTCGAGGGCTCGGCGCGGTGGTACGCACGCTTCACCTCGGCCGTCCAGGAGGTGGCGCGGGCGGCCACGGCGGCGGGGGCGGTACTGCTGGACGACCCCCAGGACATCGCAGTGCTGTTCGACAAGCGGCTCTGCCACGGCGCACTGGACGCCGCCGGGGTGCCCGTGCCGGACTCCCCCACCTCCGGGCCCGACGCGGGCCCTGTGCGGGGGTGGGCGGATGTGCGTCGTCTGATGGCCGAGCACCGCATGCCGAGAGTGTTCGTGAAGCCCGCGCACGGCTCCTCCGCCTCCGGGGTGATGGCCCTGGAAACAGCGGGCCCGGGCCGGATACGAGCGGCCACCTCCGTGGAGCGGGACGAGGAGGGCCGGCTGTTCAACTCGCTACGGGTCCGCCGCTGTACGACGGAGCGCGAGGTGGCGGCGCTCGTCGACGCCCTGGCGCCGGACGGACTGCACATCGAGCGCTGGCTGCCCAAGGCGTCCCAGCGGGGGCGGGTCGCCGATCTCCGGGTCGTGGTGGTCGCGGGGCGGGCGACCCATGCCGTCGTACGGACCAGCCGGTCCCCCATGACCAATCTGCACCTGGGCGGTACGCGCGGTGATCTGGACGAGGTGCGGGCCGCCGTCGAGGCGGCGGGCGGCAGTTGGAGTGCCGCTCTGGCCGTGTGCGAGCGGGCAGCGGCCTGCTTCCCGGACACGCTGTGCGTGGGTGTCGATCTGCTGCCCGCGACGGGTTGGCGGCGCTTCGCCGTCGGTGAGGTGAATGCCTTCGGGGACCTCCTGCCGCGGCTGACCGGTCTGCCCGGCAGCGGCGCGGAGGGTCTGGACACCTACGGCGCGCAGATCGCCGCCGTGCTGGCGGCTTCTTCATACGACGCCCGGCCGGGCAACGACCGCCGCAGGACCGGGCGGACGAGTGACGACCGAACAAGGAACAACCGTGTCATCGACGCCCCCTGATCCCACGTCCCACGACGTGCGGCCCCCTGATCCCACGTCCCGCGACGTGCGGCCCCCTGATCCCACGTCCCGCGACGTGCGGCCCCCTGATCCCACGTCCCGCGACGTGCGGCCCCCCGACCTCGACATGAACGCGATCGTGGGCAGCCACGATCTCCTGCTCGTCACCCTGGACACCCTGCGGTTCGACGTGGCCGAGGAACTGGCCGCGGCGGGGCGCATCCCGCATCTCGCCCGGCATCTGCCCGGCGGCGTCTGGGAGAAGAGGCATGCGCCGGGCAGCTTCACGTACGCCTCCCACCAGGCGATCTTCGCCGGTTTCCTGCCGACACCTGCCGCACCCGGCCCTCATCCGAGGCTGTTCGCCGCCCGCTTCGCGGGCAGCGAGTCCACCGCGGACGGCACCTTCGTCCACGACTCCCCCGATATCCTCTCCGGCCTCGCCGCCGTGGGCTATCGCACGGTGTGCGTCGGCGGTGTGGGTTTCTTCAACCGCCGCCCCCCGCTCGGCTCGGTGCTGCCCGGCATGTTCCAGGAGAGCCACTGGGAGCCGGAGTTCGGTGTCGCTTCCCCGACGTCCTTCGAGGCGCAGGTCTCGCGCGCCGAGCGGGTCGTCTCGGAACTCCCGTCGGACCAGCGGCTTTTCCTCTTCGTCAATGTGTCGGCGCTGCACCAGCCCAACTGGTTCCACCTGCCCGGCGCCTCCGCCGACGCGGGTGATTCCCGGGCCACCCACGCCGCGGCCCTGGAGTACGTGGACCGCCACATCGGGCGTCTCTTCGCGGCCGCGAGCAGCCGTCGCAGGTGTTTCGCCATCGTCTGCTCCGATCACGGCACGGCGTACGGCGACGACGGCTACACCGGCCACCGGATCGGCCACGAGGCCGTATGGACCGTGCCCTATGCCCATTTCTTCCTCGAACCGGGGGCGACCCGATGACAGACACCACGCACGGCACCAGCCCGTATCTCAGCTACGTCTACGCCTATCCGCACAAGACCGCCTACCGCCCTCTCGACGGCCACCCCGCCGGTCGTCCGTTGCTGAGCGAGCTCTGGGCGGCGGAGCGCAAGGACGCGCTCTCCCTCTACCTCCACATACCGTTCTGCGAGGTCCGCTGCGGCTTCTGCAATCTGTTCACCCGGATCGGCGCCCCCGAGGAGCTGACGACGCGTTACCTCGACGCGCTCGACCGGCAGGCCACAGCGGTCCGGGACGCGCTGGGCGATGACGGGCCGGTTCGTTTCGCCGCGGCCGCGTTCGGCGGCGGCACGCCCACCTTCCTCACCGCCGGCGAGCTGGAGCGCCTCTGCGACATCGCGGAGAAGCGGACGGGCGCAGACCTGGGTGCGGTGCCCCTGTCGGTCGAGACCTCGCCGTCGACGGCGACGGCGGACCGGCTGGCCGTGCTGGCCGACCGGGGCACCACCCGGATCAGCATCGGTGTGCAGAGCTTCGTCGACGCCGAGGCCAGGGCCGCTGTCCGCCCTCAGCACCGCTCAGAGGTGGAGGCGGCGCTCGGCCGGATCCGCGACGCCCGCATCCCGGTCCTCAACATCGACCTGATCTACGGCATCGAGGGGCAGACCGAGGCGAGCTGGCGCACCTCTCTGGACGCCGCCCTGGCCTGGAGCCCGGAGGAGCTGTACCTCTATCCCCTTTACGTGCGCCCACTGACCGGTCTCGGGCGGCTGGGCACCGGGGCGGAGGAGCCGGAGGGCCCGGATGCCACCTGGGACGAACAGCGGCTACGGCTGTACAGGGCGGGCCGCGACCATCTGCTGGCCCATGGCTACGAGCAGGTGTCGATGCGGATGTTCCGCCGCGCGGACGCCCCGCACGGCGGCCCCGACGACTACGCCTGCCAGACCGACGGCATGATCGGGCTCGGCTGCGGGGCACGCTCGTACACCTCCTCCCTGCACTACTCCTTCGACTACGCGGTGGAGATGCGGGAGATCCGGGGCATCATCGACGGCTTCACCACCACCACGGACTTCTCCCGGGCGGAGGTCGGCCGGTACGTCGACGACGGGGAGGCGCGCCGGCGCCACCTCCTGCAGTCGCTCCTCCAGGCCGAGGGCATGCGCCCCGCCGAGTACCGCGAACGCTTCGGTACGGATCCCCGCGAGGACTTCCCCGCCGAGCTGGAGCTCTTCGCCGGACGTGGTTGGCTGGACGGTTCGGCGGGCCCCGGTCTGCTGCGCCTCTCCCCCGAGGGCCTGGCCCACTCCGACGCCCTGGGCCCGGAGCTGTTCTCCCCGGCGGTGCGGGTCGCGATGGCCGCGTACGAGGCGAAGTGAGCCGGACCATGAGCACGGACCTGACGATCCTCTACCGGGGCCCGCTGGCCTCCTGCGACTACGACTGCCCCTACTGTCCGTTCGCGAAGCGCCGGGACACCGGGGAGCAGCTGCGGTCCGACCGCGCTGCCCTGGAGCGGTTCACCGCGTGGGCCGCCGCACAGACCGGCGACCGGCTGTCGGTGCTGTTCACCCCGTGGGGCGAGGGCCTGGTGCGGTCCTGGTACCGGAGGACGCTCGTCGAGATGTCGCGGCTGCCGCACGTCGGCCGCGTCGCCATCCAGACCAACCTCAGCGGCCGCACGGGATGGCTGGCCGAGGCGGACCGCGACAAGGTCGCCCTGTGGTGCACGTACCACCCCGGCCAGACGCCGTACGAGCGGTTCCTCGGCCGTTGCCGGGAGCTGACGGCCCTCGGAGTGCGCTACAGCGTCGGGATCGTCGGTCTCGACGAGCATCTGGCGGAGGCCCGCCGGCTGCGCTCCTCGCTGCCGCCCGAGGTCTATCTCTGGGTCAACGCCGCCGAGGGGCACACGTACACGGACGAGCAGGCGGACCGCTGGACGGCCCTGGACCCGCTGTTCCCCTACAGCAGGCATCCGCACCGCTCGGCCGGGCTGCCGTGCCGGACCGGCGAGACGGTGATCTCGGTGGACGGTGACGGAACCGTACGCCGCTGCCACTTCGTCCGTGCCGAGCTGGGGAATCTCTACGACGGCAGCTACCGGAGCTCGCTCAGCCCACGCGGCTGCCCGCTCGATGTGTGCGACTGCCACATCGGCTATGTACACCTGGAGACGCTGCCGTTGTACGACGTCTTCGCGGGAGGCGTGCTGGAGCGGATACCCGCCCGCCCGATGCGGATACCGGAATCGGACGGGCTCGTGCCACCGGGCCCGGCCCGGAGTCCGCTCCCTTTCGTCAGCCGCTGACAAGGACCATCGACTGACGGGTCATCACCGGACCGCGATGCGGCAGAGACTGACGGCACGTCAGCCCCCGCCGGCTCAGAGCGGCAGCAGGTCGGGGCGCTTGGCCTCGACGTGGTCCCCTGAGGACTCCCCGCGCAGCCTGCGGCCGATCCACGGGACGAGGTATTCACGCGCCCAGTGGATGTCGTCGCGCCGCACCTCTAGCGTCCCGCGCTGCGCCTGCGGGGGCCACACCTGGTCGGGGTCGGCCGGCAGGTCGAGGCCGAGGACCTGGGCGGCGCGCAGCGCGACCCGGGTGTGCCCCTCCGCCGAGAGGTGCAGCCGGTCGCTGTCCCAGGCCCGCCGGTCCTGCACGGACTTGAGGGACCACAGGTCCAGCACCGGGCAGTCGTAGCGGTCGGCGATGGACCGGACGTGCGCGGTGTACATGGCGATCTTGCCCCGCAGGTGCTTGAGCACGGGGATGCCACGGGTGTCGAAGCCGGTGGTGACCATGACGGTGCCGACCGCCTGCTTCAGGTCGGCCACCGCACGCTCGAAGCGTTCTGCCACGTCGTCCGGGTCGGAACCGGGACGGAGGATGTCGTTGCCGCCCGCGCAGAAGCTCACCAGATCAGGTGCCAGCTGCTTGGCGCGGGGGACCTGTTCCTCGACTATCTGGTCGAGGAGTCGTCCGCGTACGGCGAGATTGGCGTACCGGAAATTCCCGTGCGGGCCGTCCGCGGGGCCGACCACCGCATCGGGGACCGGGAGCTGGTCCGCGAGGAGGACCGCGAACCGGTCCGCCCAGCCGACGAGCGACCCGCCGGGGCCGGGGTCTCCGACGCCCTCGGTGAAGCTGTCGCCAATCGCTGCGTACGACCCGATGATGCCTCGTTGTTTGTTTCTCGAATCGTCTGCCACAAGGGCTTATCTTGCACCTTCGATTGTGACCTACGCGACCGTAATAAGGGGTTGACGGGTGGTGATAAAGACCACCCGGTCAGTTTTTGGTAAAGCCGGAATAAGG
>NZ_JBHWZS010000033.1:0-34999 GCF_042728155.1 Streptomyces sp. NPDC060209 | reverse complement strand
TGGTGGCCGTTCGTTCGAGCGTCGTGACAACGACCGCCCGGCGTTCAACCGCGACCGTCGTGACGAGCGCCCCTCCGGTGGCTTCCGCTCCGGCGGCGGTGACCGTCGGGACGACCGTGGTGGCCGTTCGTTCGAGCGTCGTGACAACGACCGCCCGGCGTTCAACCGCGACCGTCGTGACGAGCGCCCCTCCGGTGGCTTCCGCTCCGGCGGCAGCGACCGTCCGTTCAACCGCGACCGTCGTGACGACCGTCCCGCGGGCGGCTTCCGCACCGGTGGCGCCGACCGCCCGACCGGCCGTCGTGACGACCACCGCGGTGGCACCGGCACGGGCACCGGCACCGGCACCTTCGGCCGCCGTGACGACAAGCCGCGCTGGAAGCGCAACGGCTGAGTCCTGCTGACTCACTGAGCAGTCCCTCGGGGCCCGTACAGCACTTCGGTGGTGTACGGGCCCCGAGGCGTTTCCGGAGACCCTGCGAGGGCATCGCTGGGGGCATGACAAATGACGACGCCGCAGTCGCGGCACCTCCACCGGACGCCCCGTCGGGCTCCTCACCCACGTCCGCCCCCGCTCCGTCCCCGACCACGGACGAGGAACGGCTGGCCGAACTCGGCTACACCCAGGTGCTCGCGCGCCGGATGTCCGCCTTCTCCAACTACGCGGTCTCGTTCACGATCATCTCGGTGCTCTCCGGCTGTCTGACGCTGTATCTGTTCGGCATGAACACCGGCGGGCCCGCCGTCATCACCTGGGGCTGGGTCGGCGTCGGGCTGATGACGCTGTTCGTCGGTCTGGCGATGGCCGAGATCTGTTCGGCCTACCCGACGTCCGCGGGCCTGTACTTCTGGGCCCACCGCCTCGCCCCGCCGCGTTCGGCCGCGGCGTGGGCCTGGTTCGCCGGCTGGTTCAACGTGCTCGGCCAGGTCGCCGTCACCGCCGGCATCGACTTCGGGGCGGCGTCCTTCCTCGGGGCGTACCTGAACCTCCAGTTCGGCTTCGAGGTCACTCCCGGCCGGACGATCCTGCTCTTCGCGGCGATCCTGATCCTGCACGGCCTGCTGAACACTTTCGGCGTCGGCATCGTGGCCGTCCTCAACAACGTCAGCGTGTGGTGGCACGTGGTCGGGGTCGCCGTCATCGTGGGCGCGCTGACCTTCGTGCCGGACTCGCACCGGTCGGCGTCGTACGTCTTCACCGAGTTCGTCAACAACACCGGCTGGGGCAGCGGCTTCTACGTCGTGATGATCGGCCTGCTGATGGCGCAGTACACCTTCACCGGGTACGACGCCTCCGCCCATATGACGGAGGAGACCCACGACGCGGCCGTGGCGGGCCCGCGCGGCATCGTGCAGTCCATCTGGACGTCCTGGATCGCCGGATTCGTGCTCCTGCTGGGCTTCACCTTCGCCATCCAGTCCTACGACGGCGCTCTGAACTCCCCGACCGGTGCCCCGCCCGCCCAGATCCTGCTGGACGCACTCGGCGCCACCGCGGGCAAGCTCCTGCTGCTCGTCGTGATCGGGGCACAGCTCTTCTGCGGGATGGCCTCGGTGACCGCCAACAGCCGCATGATCTACGCCTTCTCGCGCGACGGGGCGCTGCCCTTCTCCCGTGTCTGGCACACGGTCAGCCCCCGCACCCGTACACCCGTCGCGGCGGTCTGGCTGGCCGCGCTCGGCGCGCTGGCCCTCGGTCTCCCGTACCTCATCAACGTCACCGCGTACGCCGCCGTGACGTCCATCGCGGTCATCGGCCTCTACATCGCCTACGTCATCCCCACGCTGCTCAGGCTGCTGCGGGGCGACGACTTCGTCCGGGGCCCCTGGCACCTGGGCCGGTGGTCCCGGCCCATCGGCGTGGTCGCGGTGGCCTGGGTCGGAGTGATCACGGTGCTCTTCATGCTGCCCCAGGTGTCCCCGGTCACCTGGGAGAGCTTCAACTACGCACCTCTGGCAGTGCTGGTGGTGCTCGGCTTCGCCGCCGTCTGGTGGCTGGTCTCGGCCCGGCACTGGTTCCTCAAGCCGAGCGCCCCGGATCACAAGCGCACGATCACGGACGAAATCACGGACTGACCGGCCCTGCTCCGGGCACGACAGGGCCCGGCACCCGATACCCGATCGGCTGCCGGGCCCGGGGCAGCTATGCTCGGGGGGTGATCCATCCCGGGCCGTTAGCTCAATTGGTCAGAGCAGCGGACTTTTAATCCGTTGGTTGTGGGTTCGAGTCCCACACGGCCTACCGCTGAACCCCAGCTCAGAGCGCATGTGAGCTGGGGTTCATCCCGTTCCGAGCCTCGTGCGTGAGCGCTGCTGGCCCGCTGCTGGCCCGAGAGGTTGGCGACGGGCATGACTGAGCCCCGACCGCTGGTGTGCGATCGGGGCTCAGTGGGTCACTTTTCCGCGTAGAAGAACCCTACGGCTTCGGGCGGTGGCTGCACCATGTCCCAGATTGCTGCGAGCGCTTCGTAGCGCGGGTCCACCCACTCCCGGACCGTGGGGGCTGGTCGGTCGTTGGTAGGCCGCCTGCCGATCGGGAGTGCCTGCCGGATGAGGATCAGGGTCTGCTGCACGGTGGTCTCCGTCTCTGCGCAAGGGCGCTCAGCATTCATGATCGACGGTTTTAGGGTCAACCATAAAGACAAATGATCTTGGCGCGGCGAACGTGGGCGGGTGCACGACCTGCCCCTGCCACGCGACCGCGTCATCGCCAGACGCCAGGCCGTCGGCGACCACATCAGGGCGGTACGCCAGCACGCGAACCTCACCCAGGAGCAGGTGTCCCTCAGGTCCGGAATCGGCCTCGCGTCCTACAACCGCATCGAGCAGGGCCATGCCTCGCCCATGCTCGACTCCCTCATTCGGATTGCCCACGCCATCGGCGTGGATCTGGCCGAGCTTGTGCGCGGGCACACGGAACCCCCGACCACCTGACAGGGGGGAGGCGGCCGGGGGTGATAGTGGGTGCTCAGCCAGCGCTCAACGGGTTCGGGTAGTCCACGTCGGTGCTGGCGGCCGGCAACTCGCTGTGCCCGTCCGAGTGGTGATTCACCCATCCGCACCCAGTGCATGAATACCGGCCGTCGAGGCCGAGGACCTCAGTGCCGCACTGGGCGCAGTCGGTCCGAGTGATGTCCGGGGTGGTCCCCGCCGCGCTGCTCATGCCCGGAGGCTACCCCGGACGGTGCCGGCGCAGGCGCGAACCTTGACCAGCCGCACTGGTTCAGGCAGTACCACCGGCCGTCCGTCCCTTGCTGTGCACCTGCTCCGCAGTTTCCGCAGTTCATGGCGAACTCCCATCGTGTAGCCGCTGTTCCATCCGCAGTTAGCGCTGCAGAACCAGCGGCCAAGGTTGTCCTCATAGGTGGCGGCGCCGCAGTGAGGGCAGTTCACGTTCGGCCTCCCTGCGGCACCGTCATGGGTCGCGCCTCTCCTCGCGGTTCCTCCCCGGCATCGCACGCCGGGCAGGCCCAGACCTCCGTGTCGAGGACATGTGCGGCGTCGCGTTCACGAATGGTGCCAGCGGACACAGCGCCGGTCGTAAGGGGTGTGCGGCACCAGACGCAGGCGTGACCTTTGGCCTGGTCCCACGTCAGCGCCTCCAGCGCTGGGAGCGAGCGGGCCGCAGGCGCTGTCACGCCGTGTCCTTGCACTGCTGGCACTGGCAGGCCGGGAACACGGATGACGGGTCCACCTCGGTCAGCGGGGTGACTTCAGTCTCCGGCTGCACGACGCGGACTGTCTGCCCGTATCGATCGACCTCGTACACCTTCATCGTCATCGCCATGGGTAGTCATCCCTGCTCGTCGGCCAGTGCTCAGACCGTAGAAGCGGGCACAGCAAACGAGGGGCAGGATCCTGCCCCTCGTCTACGCGTTCGATTTAGGCGGCGAGTAGTCCGAGTTGTTCGGCGAGCGCCGCAGCGCGCCGCCTACGGGCGGGGAACCGAGACTCGGTCTCCTCCAGCACGATGCGCCGCGCGTACCCGTTGTAGCGGATGGTCTCCGGCGCAGCCTTGTGCGCCTTCTCCAGGGTGGCGAGCGCGGTCTCTGCCTGACCATCCAACTGGTACGCCCGAGCCTCCTCGATCCGGTGCCTTGCGAGCCGCGGCCGGGAGGGGATCGCCACGGAATCAGCGGCCACAGCCTGCCGTACCGATTCCCCGCCGGCACGTAGCTCAACTGCAACCGTGACGGCGTGAGCGCCCATGATGGCCTGCGAGAAGGAAGTGATCGGGTGGTAGTAGCCAGGGGCCAGGGCTCCGGCAGTCACCCGCGCCTTGTCCCACCACCCCCATGCCGAGCCGTTCTCCCCACGGCGGGCCGCAGTGTAGCCAGCCTCGAACTGCAGGGCTCCGGCAATCGCTGCCGTCCGATCATCAGCGTCGGGCAGGAATCGCTCAAGATAGCCGAGCGCCTCCATCGTCATGGCGTCGGCAGCGTCGAAGTGTCCGCTGTCCCTGTGTGCCTGCGCGGCCAGCCATGCGGCCACTCCGATGGCGTGCGGATCTTCGGACTCCTGCGCCGCGACCATGCCCCGCTCAGCGACCCGCCACAGTAGAGCTGAGTCTGGCTGATACGCCACGAAGAACTGGCTGAGCGAATAGACCTCGCTGAGCACCGCCTGCGCTGCTCGGCGATCCGACGCCGTGTCAGCCTGCCGAGTGGCGAGCTGCGCGTCCCGGATCAGGCCCGGTAGCAGTTCGCCAACGACCTGGCGGTGATTGGGTGCCTCATGCCGCGCCGCCCACGCCGTTGAGAGGCGAGCCGCCAGGTGCTCGGCGGACGGCGCCTCACGGTTTTCGCCCAGCGTCAGGGCATTCACGGCGTCCCGGACTGCAGGCAATCGGGGGTGCCCCGGCCCGATGAAGAGGTCGACCTGGGCGCTCTGGTCCCCGGTGAGGTCGGACAGGTCCCGTACTCGCAGGAGTTCGGCGATGCGCAATACAAGGGTGTACTTCGGCATACCGATCTGCCCTGTCTCGATCTGCTTCACCCATGACGGCGACATGCCGAGCAGGCCGGCCACGACGGGGCGGCTCAAGCCGCGGTGGGTCCGGAGGATCTGCATGCGTTGCCCGAATGCCAGCGGGTCGGCGTATGGGTCCGGGGTAGCATCATTCGGCATGGCCTTGCCCCTCTTCTCTGTCCAGCTCGTCACTGCCAGGGTATGGGGCAAGGCCCTTTCTGTGGGCTGCGTCACGGAGCCTGAACGCGCGATATCGCCCCCTGCTCGGCCGTCACGGCCGGGCAGGGGGCGATGTGGTTCATGGGTACTGGCGTCGGGAGGGGTCCAGTGCGAGCGGCCCTGACTCGGGCGACGGGTCGGGGTCCGGTTCTGCCGGCGCCCCGTTCCTTCGGCAGACCAGCGCATCAGGGTCCATGGGTGGCGGCTGCAGGGTGTACCCGTCCGGGCAGGTCTGCCCGTTACTTCCGTCGCGGCCGTCCGCCCCGTCCTTGCCCGCGGGCCCTGGTGATCCGGCTGGTCCGGCCTCACCTTGGGGCCCTGCTTCACCTTGGGATCCTGCCGGTCCGACCACGGACTGCCCATCGGCACCTGGCAGCCCGGTCTCGCCGACGCCGTCAGTCCCTGGGCTGCCGCTCGGTCCTATCAGCCCTATTGGCCCAGTCGGGCCTACGGGACCCGGCACACCAGGGGCTCCTTGCTCGCCCGGTGGGCCGGTCGGACCGGCCACACCCTTTCCGGGTTCCCCCCGGGAGCCGGGCGGCCCGGCGACCGGGGAGCCGCCGAGCCGCTCGACCTGCTGTGCCAGCTGGTCGCGCGCGAGGTTGGCGTCGCGCAGGTCCGATGCCAGGTCCTGCACGGTGAATATCGCACCGCCCGCCAGTAGCGCACCGGCGAGGGTGAGGATGTTGCCGAGCCAGGGGTGCGCCCGTTCCGCGTGCCGCCTCATGCTCCTGCCCCCTTCACCGTCATCGCGAGATAGGGGAGCAGTGCGACCACCACGGTGATCACGACACCGATCATCCAGCGGCGGGTCGCCACCAGCCGGTCGGCATCCTGCTCGCGTTTCGTCTCCAGCGTGGTGACGCGCGCGCCGAGCTGGGTCTTTTCGATGGTGTAGACGTCCTGCGAGACGAAGGTATCGAGGCGCCCGTTCAGGTTCCCCAGGTCCTCGCGCACGTCGTCGCGCAGGGCTTGGATGAGCCGCCCGAGCTCGCCGTTCGACGGCTCATCAGCCATGGGTCGTGCTCCAGTTCAGGTCAGACGGCGCGGGGGTGGGACGCCGGGTCGGCGGTCGCGGGCAGCGTGGACGCCGTGCCCGCGCGGCCGAGGCGCCCGGCGACCCAGCCCTTCGCGCTGGCCAGAGCCAGAGCGAAGGGCGCGGCCCACCAGACAGGTATGTCGGCCAGCTCGGTGGCGACGACGCCGAGGGACGCCTGCGCTCCGGTCCAGAGGGCGCGCTCGCCGAGGTCGAGGAACAGCTGCTTCTGCATGGGCACTCCTAGTTGGTGACGGTGAAGCCGTGGGCCTTGCCCAGGCGGGTGAGTGTGGTTTTGCCGGGAATGCCGTCGGCGTCGTCGCCCTTGTAGCCGAGACGCCGCTGCCACGCCGCATACGCGGTGACGGTGGCCGACCCGAAGTGCCCGTCCGCGAGGTTCTTCGCCAACAGCCCCTCCTTGACGAGGGCCTGCTCCACGGTCTTAGCGCCCGCGTAGGAGACTGGCGCGCCCTTCTTCGGCGGGTCGGTGCGCGCTGCCTTCACCAGGAGCGACAGGTCGACGCGGGACTTGGCCGGGGTGGTGGCAGGCTTCGTCTCGGTGCCTGCCGGTCGGGGCGCGCCCTTCTGCACCCATGCGTAGAGCGGTCCGCCGGGGCAGGCGGTGGCGTACCCGTCGCGGTGGCCCTTGACCTCCGTGCCGGCGCCGTTCTTCCGCAGGAGGTCAATGCCGTCGCGGATCGCGCCGAGCATCGCGTCGTTCGGCTCGGTCAGCCCGGACGAGCCGACCAGGCCGAGGATCGCGTAATGCGCCTGGTTCAGCGCCTGATTGCCGTTCGCCCCAGTGCGCTTCTTCAGGCCGCGGCCCTCCAGCAGGTAGCCGTGCGCGCAGGCCGCGTAGTTGTACGCCACGTCGGAGTAGTTCTCAGCCGTGTTCGCCAGGTGGCTGCGGCGGATGTTCTTCCACTCGTCGATGCACGCGTCATGGTCCGCGAGGAGCTTCGTACTCACGGCCGTGCCCTCGTAGTGAACCTTCACGCCCTTGGTGCTCGACTGCGACGGCGCAGCCGAAGCGGGCCATCCAAGCTGGGCTCGGGTCACGAGCTTCATAGGTGCCCTCCGGGCAGCAGAAAGCCCCGGCCAGCAGGCGCGGGGCGGATGAGGTGTGGGGGTGGAGTCAGGTGTTGGGGAGTTCGTAGTACCAGTTCGGATAGTCCTCAGGACTGATTTGCCCCTGGAAGGAGCCGCTGGCGCGCAGGGCCCACCAGCCCGGGTTTATGTGGGTGAGAAACGTGCTGCCGTCGGCGTCGGTCATGAGTAGGTGGAGGTATCCGTCGGCGTCGACCCTTTCGAAGGCTGCGTTCCCGGCCCACTCGGCGAGGGTCTCGCCGTTGTCGCCGGTGAACTGCATGGATTCGTAGCGCTGTACGACGACTGCCATTCAGACCACCTCGTAAATGGTGACGAGCATGTCGGTGAAACCCGTGCAGGTGATGACCGGGCCGGATGTGATCGAGTTGAGCGCGCACCGCAGATCCAGCGTGTGGGCCCCCGCAGTGGCCAGGACGCCGCTCCACGCTTTCCCCGCCATGTCGTAGTCGGCCCCGTCACCGCCGGTAGTGCCTTCGGACCATCGGGACTCGCCACTCTGCTGGACCCCGTCCACGAAAAGCCCGCCGCGTGTGTAGACCGAGGTCACGGGCGTCTGGGTGTCATACGAAAAATTCGCCTGGCAAACGAAGAGCGCGTTCGCCGCGAGGGTGGTCAGGGTGATCGTGCAGTCTCCGACCGCCACGAATGTGAGGGTGGAGATGGCAGTGGCCGTCTGCGCCTGCCGGTAGTACGGGGTCGGCTGCATTCGGGTCAGCTGCCCGGCGGTGACGATGCTGCCCGCAGGGATGGGCATGTGGTCCTCCTACAGCGCGGCGCGCATCGGGTGCGTGAGGGACAACGCTTCTCCGGACGTCTGGGCTTTGACGATGCCGTTGACGGACCGGGTGACGGTGAATGTCTGCGGCGAGGCCGTGCCACTGATCGCGGTGACGGTGACTTCCTCGCCTCCGCACGTCACGGACAACGGGAACTCCGCCGGGCGGGTAGCGGTGGTGATCCACAGGGGGCCGGCCGTCACCGCGACGGACCACGAGGTGGCCGACGATGTCACCGCCGATGCCAGCTGGGAGCCGTCCGTGTCCGCCCGGCCGAGCACGGGATCCTCCACGATGCCCACTGTCCACGGGCCGGCCGGGGTGCAGTTCATGGCGAGGGTCCAGTCGAACTGGCCGAGGACCTCGGTGTACCCGCGCGCGTGCTGGTCGATCAGCCCGGGCGGCAGCCACGGGGGTAGGTGGGCGATGGTGAGCCGGTCGCCGATGTCCATCTCCAGGACGTCGTCGATGAGGTGTGGTGCCGCATGCAGCCACACCGTGATCGTCGGGTAGCGGGCCTCGTCCCACGTGCCCTGATGCACGCGCCATTCGGCGATCGGCTGCGGCTGCGCGTCGCTGTACAGGCTGAGCGTCTCGGACGTGTCGTAGGGGCCCACACCTGCAGGCGGGGGCTGTACCGACAGAGGCCCGTCCTCGAGCACCGCGCGCCCCGAGCTCCCTCCGGACCGGTTGATCGTGACGTCGTTGCGTAGCGTCTGGTCGTCCTCGACCGGTTCGAGCGGGGGCGGGACTTCTCCCTTCGCCTGGTAGTCGAGGGCCAGGGCGACGGGCTGGTTGTAGAGACTGGCCCGGTCCCGGTAGCGCAGGAACAGGGCGTCGCGGTCCTCGTAGAGGATCCCTCCGTCGGTGGCGGCCGCTTCCTCGAAGAGGGCCAGGAGTGTGCCCGGGCGCTGCGGGCCCATTCGCTCGGCGAGCGGGCTGCCCGTGGTGGCGACCGTGATCTGCCGTGACTCCTCGGACGCGAGCCGTCGGAGCCGGGTGAGCGCTGTCTCCCCGGAGAAGCCGTGGTCAGCCAGGCTGTATGCGTCGGTCAGGGCCATGGGGAGGACGGCGAGGTGCCCCAGTTTCAGCCCGGTCACCGATGCTCCGATGGTGGTGTCGATCTGGGTGACCCGGCCGGTGGTGCCCGAGTAGGAGGATGTGATGCCTCCGGCCTCGCCGCCGATGTTGACCCAGGACAGACGCCAGGTGACGGTCCCGCCGGCCTCCGAGGCGTAGAAGTAGAGCCGCTGCCAGCCGACAAAAACATCGGGGCCGATGGCTACGCCCTGGTCGACGAGCAGGGAACCATCGGCCCCGTACCCCCGGATGCTGGCACTGCTGGCCCGCTGGATGATCTCCCACCGGCGGACCGTGCCGGAGGCGAGCCACGACAGGAAAATGCCATCCGAAACCGGGGCGGTGTCGACGCTGTAGACCATGTGAATGGACCACTCGGTGGCTGTCCCTGCCGGGGCCGGGACGGTGCCGACCATGCGCGCCCCAGGGTCCACATCCGGGAGCGCCGAGGACCCGGCCAGGCTGTCGTCCTGCCCGAATTGCCAGCCGCCCGTCAGCGCGAGCGGGTTGACTCCTGCGATCGGCGAGTAGGCCTGCACCGCGCCGTCCTCGTCCTCCATCGGCCAGTAAGCGAGCGGGCTGTAGGAGGGCACGCGGCGGCGCAGCGTGGATGCCAGGGCTTTCTGTCCCTGGCCGAGGCGGCGGGTTACGCCGGCGGCCTCGACCGGCACCCAGACGTCCAGCCCGGACACGTCCCACCGGGGCGGCCAGGACGAGATCTCACCGGTGAACCGGTACGCGCGGTCGCTGATCGTGGCGGCCGGGCCGACGGTCCAGGCGCGGCCGGCGCTGTCGGTCCAGCCGGTGGCGCCCTCGGCCAGGGCGCGAACGTCGGGGGACGCCACGACGGTGCCGTTGATGCCGTTGCGGACCTCGGCCCGGTGCACCCGGCCGGGCAGAGAGGTGGAGGAGTTGACGGACGGCGGGGCGATCTCCAGCGGCGCCGTCGAGTTGTAAATGCTCGTCACCCCGGCCGCGCTGAGCGGGTCCCCGATCTGCGTCCACGGTCCGGCCAGGGACGTGGCCCAGTAGAAGACAGCAGTGAATCCGCCGCTGCCGTTGTTGACGTCCAGGGCGGCCCTGAGTGCCGCACGCCGGGGCAGTGCGGGCAGCGGCTGCGACGCGAAAAATGTCGTCGCGGGGCCTCCGTCCGTGGACCACCACAGGGCCAGGACCCCAGACTGCAGCCGCAGCATGTAGCTGCGTTGGTTGGTCGGGCTGGTGTACTTCCCGATCAGCGGCCGGGTCGCCAGGGCGTACCAGTCGGCAGTGGCCTCGACCCGCAGGTCGAGGTCCCCGGTGATGTCCAGGGCCGCAGCGTCCGGTGTGCGGGCGTAGGACGACGTGGTGCCCTGCAGTTGCAGGTAGGACTCGGGCCCCTCGACCGACACCCGCACCGGGGTGTTCCTGCCGATCTTCCCGTAGTGCGGGGACATCGGGTTCCGCGGGGAGTATTTCCCGAGCTTGTTGTTCAGGGTGAGCGAGCACCCCGAGGGCTCCGAGCTGGACGCCTCGTCGGCGGACCCGCGGGTGATGGTGATCGGATCGCGGGTGTAGACGTCCGCGGTGATGTCTGTCCACGTGCCGCCGATCTGCAGCTCTGTCCGCACGTCCAGAGGTGTCTGTGGGAACACCATCAGGTGCCCTCCTTTCCGTAGCCGAACGTCTTCTGCACCGAGCCCCGGCCGTCCTTGCGGACGATGCCGCGGATGAAGCGCTTTGCCTCTTCCGGGCCCGCGAACTCGATCCGGACGGTGGTCTGTCCGCCCCCCGCCGTGAGGAGAGGAGCGGCCGCACGAGGCGCCATGGAAACGCCGGCCATCGGTGCGGATGGTGGGCGGACGGTCTCTGCCATGGCCCGGTCCAGGGGCGCCTGGCCGTCCGCCATGCCCTCCATGATTCCGGCGGGGATCATCGAGCCCACCTCGTCCGCCATCAGACGCGACGGGCTGTGGATCCCCAAGGCCTTCTTGATGCTGGACGCCATGGACTTGGCCAGGGACGCCATCTGCTTCTCGATGGCCTTCTGCTGAGATTTGAGCCCCTTCACCAGGCCCTGCGCCGCCTGGATCCCCGCCCCGTACATGGCGTTCCCGGCGGTCGCACCGGCCTGCCCGGCGGCCCCGACGAGGGCGCCCTGGGTGGCGTTGATCTGCTGCACCTGTGCAGAGGAAGCGACGGCGAGCGCGGCCGCAGCACCGGCGCCCTGCTCCACGCCGGCCTGAGCGATCTGCGCAATGAGGTCGCTGCGCACACCCTTCTTCCGGAGCGCGGCCAGCTGAGAGGCGAACTGCTTCGCCTGCATCATCTTCTGCTGCAGCGTGTCCAGGATCGTCTGGGCAGTGACTGCCCCTCCGGTCGTGTTGGAGGTGATGTTCGCGCTGTCCAGGACGCCTTTCTGCACGTCTGCGGCCAGCTTGTCGCGGGCCGCGATCTGGTCCGCCAACGACTTTGTCGCCGTCTTCATGCGGGCGGCCAGCGTCACCTCCCGATTGGCGAGCGTGACCAGCTGCTTCGAGCCGGTGCTGATCGATTTCAGCGCCGCGGTGCGCTTCTTCCCGGGGGCCATGCTGTCCCGGACGATGTCTGCCAGTTTCAGGGCGGCGGAGCGGACCTGCTTCGCCGACCCCATGAGGCCGACGGCCAGCCCCTTGGCGATCCACCGGCCTTGCGCCGCGGTCACCTTCGAGGGGCTGGCGATTCCCAGCGCCTTCGCGATCGGCCCCGGAATGATCGACTTGGCGAAGCTGGTCAGCTTCCCGGCGAGCCAGCCACCCATGCCCTGGATGCCCTGCCACAGGCCCTGGACGACGTTCTTACCCTTGTCGACCAGGAGCGACGTGAGGTTCCCGACGGCGCGGGTCAGCCGTCCGGGCAGGCCGCTCACGTAGCCAATGAGCCCAGTGACCTTGGTGGCGACGCCCCTTTTCAAGGCGTCCCATTTCTGCAGGGCGCTGGAGATGAACCCGCCGACCGTGTTGACGATCGAGACGCCAATGCCCTTGATCTTGCCCCAGATCCAGTCCCAGACAGCGGCCGTCGTGGACTTGATGAGGTCCCACTTGGCGATGATCAGGATGACGAGGCCGACGATGAGCGCGATGACCCAGCCGATGGGGCCCATAGCGATCAGCCACTGCGCGGCCATCACAGCAGCCCAGATGACGGCGCGGGCGGCCATCATCAGGAACTGGGCGGCGGCGGTGATCCCTGCTCGGACCACGGCGGCGATCCACGTGCCGATCCCGACGAGGGCGCTGCCCACCCATGCGGCGGCGGTCGTCGCGGCGGACACGGTCGAGGTGATCGCGATGCGGGCCATGGCCATGACTCCGACCGCCATCATGCGGGTCCACCCGGCAACCGCCCGCCACGTCGCGGAGTTCATGACGTTCGTGGCCACGGTCGCGATGGCGCTGTACGTGGCGTAGATCTTTTGCGCGACGCTGACGGCCATGATGATCCCGGCCAGGCCGCCCAGGGTGTAGACCAGCGGGACGACGGCCCCCTGGTTGGCCATGCCGAAGTCGATGAACGCAGCGCCGACGTCTGCCAGTTTGGTCAGGGCGCTGTTCTTGAACTTCTCCAGGGTGTGGCTGGAGCTGTTCTCCACGCGGTCGACGAGGCCCTGTGTGGATCCGGCCGCATCGTCCAGTCCGATTGCGGCGAATCCGCCGGCCTTTCCGAGGCCGAGCAGGGACGTCTTGGCGTCCTCACCGGGCCCGCCCATCAGGGCGGCGGACAGGCGGGTGGCGTCGGTCTGGTTCTTCACCTTGGACAGGGCCACGACGATCTGGTCGAACGCCTGGGTGCCCTTGCCCTGGTTGACCAGGGACTGAATCTTGTTGACGTCCAGGCCCAACTTTTTGAGCGGGGCAGCGACGGCCTTGCTGTCGGCGATGCGGAGGTTGAACTCCTTCACCGCGTCGCCGAGTTTGTCGATCTCGAACAGCGGGTTCTTCGCCGCTTCGGTGAGCGCACCCATCATCTGCGGGCCGGTCACGCCGAGCTCGTCGAAGAATGAGGCGTACTCGTTGACCATGGCGGGGATCTCGGCCGCCATGTTCGCCGGGAGCTTCGACGCGGCGGCAGTGATCAGGTCGAATGCCTCGGTGCCGTCAGCCGCGAGACCGGCTTTCATCAGGGTGCCCGCGGCCTGTGTCGCCTCGTTCACGTCGTAGTCGAACGTGTCGGAGAGGACCTTGGCCTTGGTGGTCAGGTCCTGCAGCTCGGCGCTGCCGACGTCGCCGACATCGACCATCGAGGTGGCCACCCCGCGCAGGGCGAGGGCCACCTCGTCGACGGATGGGGCGAACCCGTCGGCGAACACGGCGCCGGTCACCCCTCCGATGCGGGCGGCCTCAGCAGCGTTCAGGTTCAGCTGGTTGGCCAGCTTCGCGTTGGCCCCGTCCATGTTCAGGGAAGTGGCCACCCCGACGCCGAGGGCCGCCCCGATGCCAGCGCCGATCGTTGCCGACGCGGCCCCCATCCGTTCGCCCATCCGCTCGACGACACCGGACGCGTTGTCCCGGGCCACCAGGTTGAACACCAGCGACGTGTCAGCCACGGCTCACCCCTCTTCACTTGTTGGCCTCTTCGGTGGCCTTCTCGTAGGCGTCCAACCAGCCCAGGAGCGCGTCGGTCTCCTCAACCGTCATCAGCCCCCACTGCCAGGGCTTGACGCCGAGCAGGTGGGCCGCGTTGCCGAGTTGGGCTACTCGGCGATCGGCAGCCGGGCTTTTCCCTCGGCTGCGGCCTCGGTGTCGTCGAAGGCGTCCTCGAGGTTCTTGTCGATCGCGGCCAGCGCGGCAGCCAGCTCGTCCCCGTGCATCGATTCCAGGATGTTCTCCCTGATCGATTCGAACTCTTGCCTGGAGTACTCCAGCTTGAGCTCGTCCCACCCGAAGTCGACGTCCTCGAACCTCGTCTTGGGGTGGTCTCGCCGCAGGTAGGTGAACAGCAGCGCGCGCCGGCAGAGGCTGTTGCCCTGCAGGACGTCCTGTGTGAACTGGGCGAAGTTCCGGCCGGTGCGGCGCTCGATGTCCTCCCGCTCCACGGACATCAGCTTCTTGAAGTCGTAGCGCCAGCGGGTCGGCTTCTCTTCGCCCTCACGCTGCAGGACCAGGTACATGGGGTTCCTATCCGGCCCGCGCCGCCAGGCGTCGGGCCATGTCTTCCATCGCTTCGTGGACCGCGGCCCGGTAGGCGGCTGCGTCATTGGTGAAGCTGTCGTCGAACCAGCCGGGTTTCCCGGTCTGGGTGCGCCACGGTTCGTGGCCGTAGGTGAGGGTCCGCCATCCGCCGTTGCGCCGGTTGATGCGCTTCGGGGCGTTCGGGAAGCGGCGCAGCGCCGGCGTCTTGAACGCCTTCACGCGGGCGCCGGACCATCGGCCGCCCAGCTTGACCTCGGGGCGGATTTTTTTGGCGACCGCGTTGCGCAGGGACGGGCCGGTGCTCATGCCTGCCGATCCCATCGCCATGATGGAACTCTTCGCTTCGGCGGCCCCGGGGCGTAGCGCGTTGCGCATGTTCGCGGCCAGCTCCTTGCGCAGCTGCTTCCCGTCGGCCTCCTGCCGGATGGCCCGCACAAGTGCGTCCAGGCCCTCGTGGGTGATCTGCAGGTCGAACGGGGGGCCGGTGGAGGCCATCAGGCGGTCGCGCGGACCACGGCCCCCGACGTCGGGTAGCCGACGGACACCGACGCTTCGTCGCCGACGGATCCCTCAATCGGGTTCCACCCGTTGACCAGGACGGACCCGGTCCACTCGGGGTTGGATGTGCTCTTCGGGGCACTGTCGAGGCGGACCACGAAGGGGACCACCGTGCCGAGCAGGGGCCACATGATGCTGTCGATCTTCGTGGCGGCCACGTCCTGCAGGAACTCCAGACCGAGCTCACCACTCTTGAGCCCGCCGAGGACTTCCTTCCAGCCGAGGCTGGCGTAGGTCGTGACGTCCTTGTCCTCGACCTCGACCGTCACCTCCGCCTTGCGGGCGTAGCTGCTGAGGTCGTTACCGCCGATGCTGACGAACGCCGCCAGCAGAACCATCTTTGCCATGGTCAATCACCTGATTCCGAGAGAGACAGCGAACATGAACGAGGGCGTCGTGCCAGTGATGGTCCAGCCGACGCGGTAGTAGGCGTCCGTGATCGCGGCGCCGTTGCCGCGCAGGATCTGCCCGCCGGCCGCCGAGGCCGCAGCGAACGTCAGCCGCGTCGTCGGCGTGGTGAGCGTGGCGTCACCGGACTCGATGCGGACCGTGATCGACGGGGTGGTCCCCGTCGCCGACAGAACGTGCAGCGCGGTGTACAGCCGTTTCCCGGCCGGGATGGCGCCGAGGTTCAGGATGGTGCCGGTGCCGGTCGTGGTTCGCGCGGTGCCGGGCGGGTGCCCGATCTGCCCGCGCACCAGCGGCCACGACGACTTGACCGTCCCCGCCCACGGGGCAATCTCCCCGACGGCGTCGCCAACCTTGTAGTCGGCGCGCATCCCGGACGTGATGTACGCCAGGGCACCGACCACGGAATCCGTCGGGCACACGGTGTACGGTCCGACGCCGCCAAGGTTGGTCCAGGAGGAGTTGTCGACCATGGACGGGTCGCCCGCCTCCCACTGGCCCTCTGCGGAGATCTCGGCCGATCCGAGGCCGCCGAGGACTTCCTTCCAGCCGCCGGAGCGGTAGTTCGTGGCGTCCTTGTCCTCGATCTCCGAGGTGAGTTCGATCTTGTTGGAGGCGCCGGACAGGTCGGCGCCCGGTGCAAACAGGCGGGTGTCGAGCAGCACGAACTTGCCCACGGCTACCCCTCTCCGATGATGTTGATGGTGAGCTGGCCGCCCAGGTAGGTGGTGCCCTGGTGCTCGTACCAGCGGTAGCCCTGCAGCCGCGTGACATGCAGGTCGTGGGCCAGGCCGCCCAGCGCGTCGTCGCCCGGTGCCCCGCGGGCCGCCTCGATGGCGGCCTTGAGCGACGCGGGCCCGGACCCGGACAGCAGGCCGTCCAGCAGCCGCTGGGAGGCCCGGTCGTCCGCAATCCCGACGAGGATCTGGCAGGTGAGTTCCACCTTGTCCAGGCCGCGGTTCATGGCGCGGTCGTAGTCGACGGTGTAGTCGGCGGTGAAGAACGACGGCACGGTCACGGCGTCAGGCACGTAACCGGTGCAGGTCAGCTTGGCAAGCCCGTCGGGCAGGACCACGTCGCGGGCTGCGTCGGCGATCGCCTCGCGCACTGCGGACATGTCCACGGAGCCTCCTATCCGAAGCCAGGGAGGATGAAGTGCTCGATGAGGGCCCACACGTCCGGGTCCCGCCGGGACAGGCGGACCACACCCCACTCCGCTGACCCGGTCACGCCTTCCGGGGAGTCCTTGCGGCGGAAGAGGCGGGCGGCCTGGATGAGGGTTGCCTGCTCGATCTCGTCGGGAACGGCCGGCCATCCCCACTGTGCGGTGACCTGCACCCGTTGGGTGCCCCAGCCGCCAGCGGCGAGCAGCAGCCCGGTGATGGGGCGTCCGCGCGCCAGCGCGTTGTCGGGGGTCGTCTCCACGCTGGTGACGGGCGTCCAGGCGCCGGGCGTACCGGTTGAGGTGACCAGCCCGGTGGCAGTGCCGATGTCATCGACGTTCAGCACCTCGCCGACGTCGTCCCACAGGGTCCGTCCGGCGGTCCGGTAGACGCGGGCGCTGGGCGTCTCGTCGAGCCAGAAGCGGCGGCCCGTGGCGGTGTCGATGCCACGGGACGCCGCGGCCAGTGCACGGTCGAGCAGCGCGTCCCGGGTGGTGTCGGCGGTCTCGATGCTTAGCGCGTCCTTGAGCGCGGCCCGGTCTGCGTACTCGTGCACCGGGCTACTCCTTGGTGGGCTTCGTGGCCGCCGTCTTGCGGGCCGTGGTCGACCGCTTCTCGGCGGTGTCCGGTGCGGTCGCGGTCTCAACCGGCGGGACCTGGTCGTCGGTGTTGCCGTCCGGGTCCTCACCCTTACTGCGGTCGTCCGGGCCCTCGTTCTCGGGCTCCTCCTCTGCGTGGACCTCCTCGGCGATGCCGGAGGCGACGAGGTGCTGGGCCTCTCCGGTGGGGATGTCCGCGATCTCGCCGCGCGCCGGCCACTCCTCGCCGTTGCGGGTGCCGCTGATGGTCTGCTTCATACGGATGCGCATGTCTGTCCTTCCTGGACGAGAGAGGCCCCGGCCCACGGCGTGCGGGCCGGGGCAGGGGATCAGCTCGCGCCGCCGGCGAAGTACTTCACCGCGCCGGAGGTGTCGACCTGGTCGCCGTCGCCGCGCAGGATCGCCCGGTAGGTGATCAGGTCGTTCTGGAACGCGAAGTCGTCGCTTCGCTCGAACCGGAGGGACTCGACCTGCCGCACGAAGTACGTGCTGAAGTCGCCGAACAGGATGCTCTTCGCCGACAGTGCGACGGCCGGCATGTTCGGGTCGGTGTAGAGCGGCTTGCCCAGGATCGAGTCCGGGGTTCCGGCCTGGAGGCCGGGCTGCCACAGGTAGTTGCCCTGTCCCGCGCCGCCGCTGTTGTCCTTGAGCTTGCGGACCGAGGCGACCGTGGCGTCGCGCATCATCCACCCGCACGACGCGCTGTTCCGGTACGGGCCGATGACCGAGTAGAAGAGGTCGATCAGCTCGTCTCCGGACACGGCGCCCGCCGCACCGGTCGCACCGGTCTTGCCGAGGGTGGCGGCGGTGAGGACGCCGTTGGGCTGGGACGAGCCGGTGCCGGTGGCAAGGTGCGCGCCGAACCCGTTTCCGAGCGCCCGCCCGGCCTGGGCGGACAGGTAGCCCAGGAGGTCGACGGCGGTGTCGTTGGCCAGCTCGTGTGACACCTGCAGGGTGAAGCCGTACTTGTAGGCGTCCAGGGGCACTTGCCCGAACGTGGGCTCGTTCGTCGGGAGCGGGCCTGCCTCGGCGACGATGCCCGCGCTGGAGGAGTGCGCGGTGGTCTTCGGGATCTGCATCTGCTCGCCGGTCGCCGTGCGCAGCACTGTGGGCCCGGCGGCCAGGACACCGGACACCTCGATCATGTGCTGGACGAGCCGGTTGTAGAAGCTGATCGGGACGGTGTTCGCGCCAGCCGCCGCAGAGAGCTTGGACAGCGCGCGGGCGTCCAGCGGCAGGGGGCTGTCGGGGCGGACGTCGTAGGACCGGGACCCGGCCTGTCCGGTCAGCCACGCGCGAACCTTCTCGACCTCGCCCTTCTCCGCCTGGTGGCGTGCCTCGGGTACGGGCTCCCTGTCGAGCAGGGAACGGAAGGCCTCGTCGGCGTCCTTGGTCCGCTGCTCGGCGTCAGCCATCTCCTTGGCCCGGGCGTCGATCGCGTCGAGGTCCGTGTTCAGCCGCTGGTAGGTCTGCTCTTCCTCGGCGGTCAGGTTGGCCTGGTCGCCGCCGCGCGCCTCGGCCTTGTCGAGGAGCTCCTTGGTCTGCTCCCAGATGTTGGCCCTGCGCTCCTTGAGGCGGGTGATGTACTCGGTCACTGTGGCCCTCCCGGGCATGACGACGACACCCGCAGCCGATTGGCCGGGGTGTCTGGTGGATGGGGTGTGGAGGTGGGTGTCGCCCTGCCTCAGAAGGTGCGGCGCCGGTTGAGCTCGGCGCGCCGCTGCCGTAGCGCCAGCGGCGGGTGGGTGTCGCCCTGCCCGCCGGGTGCCAAGTCGATGGTGATGCTGCTCTTCGGGCGGGCCAGGAAACGGGCAAGGTCTCCGGCGTCGGCGGCGGCCCGCACCTCGGCGAGCTCGGCGCCGGCCTGCTCGGCCAGCGACCGCAGCCCGGTCGAGGTGTCCATGTACGCGGGGCTGTTGACTGGGGCGACGTCGACGAGCGCGCCGGAGATCAGGGTCCGTAGCGGGAACCCTTCGGGGGTGGCGGACCAGTCGTCCTCAAAGGTGCGGAACGCGAAGCTGGAGCGGCGGACGTCACCGCGGCGGACCAGCTCCATGACGTCCTCGCGCGAGGCGGGCACGTCGGTCTCGTAGTCCAGGCCGGTCCCGTCCACGACCAGGCGCAGGGTGCCTGCGTCGGTCGTGCCGATCAGCCGGTTGTCGTCGTGGTTGTAGCGGGCCATGACCTCGGGCCAGCCGTCGCCCTCGGACTTGGTGAAGAACCCGGGGTCGAGCCGCTCGACGAATCCGCCGAGGTTGCGGGACAGGGTGTTGAACTTCGCCGCGTACCCGCCGATCTTCCGGGTGTCGCTCGCGCGGACCTCGACCAGGCCGCGGGTGAACCGGCGCTCTGCGTCGCTCATGACACGCCCTCCTGGGCTCGTTGTGCCGCCGGGGCGGCGGCCGTGGTCTTGGGTACGAAGGCGGTGCCGCCAGCGCCGGGGGGCAGCGGTGACAGGTTCTCCAGGGCCCGGACACCGTCACGGTTCTGCCAGCCCTGGTCCAGCGCCATGCCGTGTGCGGTGTACCGCTCGATGACGGAGGTGCGCAGCATGGCGTCGACGTTGAACCGCACGAACTCCCGGCCAGGCATCAACCGGGTGAACGCACCTTCGAGACGGACCAGCCAGGGGCGCAGCGTCGTGTTGATCAGGTCGAGGCTGTTCATCTCCACCGTGGAGTACGTCAGCGACCCGCCGGCCAGACCGCCCACCTTCTCCGGGGGCACGCCGTAGATCGCTGCGATCTGTGAGGCGTTGAGCCGCATCGACTCGATGAACTGCGACTCCTCCGGGCTGACCTTCAGCGCCTCGAAATCCCAGTCATTCCCGATGACCAGTGGCTTACGGGACCGCATGCGCGAGGCGAGCCGGTTGGAGATCTCCTCCGACTCGTCCGGCCCGACTGTCTTCCCGCTGTTCTTCAGCACGGCGGGCGGGGTGCCCCCGTTGGTGAACCAGCTGCGGCCGTACTCGGTGACCACCAGGCCGGCGCCGATGGTCTGCGCGAACAGCGCCACCGGGGACAGACCCACGACCTTGCCCGGAAGGGCAACCCACGGGATGTGCACGATCCGGTCCGACTCCACGACCCGGCCCTGCCAGTAGTAGACCGGCTTCACCGGGTTCTCTTCGTCGACCCAGACGTCGTCCGGGTTGAGCCACTCCACCATCGTCGGCAACCCCAGCTGGTCCCGCTGGGTGATCAGCCCGTAGGCGTTGCCCCGCAGCGCCATGGACAGCACGCACTTGTGGAGCCACAGGAACAGGTCGCCCTGCACGTCCGGCTTCCAGAAAAGATCAGGCACGTAGCTGATCGGCTGCCGGTCCGCGCCGTCGCGACGGAACAGCTGCAGCGGCAGCGACGCCACGTTGTCCGCGATCAGCCGCACCGACGCGAACACCGGGATCAATGCCAGGGCGCGCGTCGCTGACACCTGGTCCCCGGCGCCCGGGCCGCCGGAACCCCACGGCACCGAGGTGATGGCGCGGACCGTGGCTTGTCCCAGGCGTCGGAACGGCGAGGTGATCGCCCGAGCCCATCGCGGCATCGGCATACCAGCCTCCTCACATCGGGACACTGCCCAACAGGTCGTAGTCGTCCAGGACCGCGGGCCCCTTGGCCAGCAGCGCCCAGCGGGCCAGGGTCACCGCGACGAACGGGGAAACGTCCGTCAGGGACTTGGTGCGGTCCAGCGCCCAGGCGTCGCCAACCTTGCGGGTACGGGCGCCGTTCACCGCTGCCGTGAGCGGGGCCTGCTCGAGGTGGCGCACCTTGCCCTGCTTCATCGCGTCGGCCATCTGCCCGCACGCCTCGGTCACGTCGTTGGTCCGGAGCACGACGAGGTGCCCGCGGTGCGGCTTGTCCTTGTCCTCCGGCGCCTTGATCCCGGCCTTCACCAGGTCGTCGATCAGAGACCCGGCAGGGGCCCCGGATGAGGCGATGGCCACGACGAGCGGATTGCGCTTCGCCTTCAGCCGCACCAGCGCGGGCACCACCCAGTCCGTGCCCGCGCGGCGGTCCACCATCTCCACGTGGACCAGCCCGTCCCCGCGCACCGACGCCACCCCGATCGAGGAGTGGTTGCGGTCCTGCGACACGTCGACGGCGAACGCCACATCGGCGCCGGCCGTGGACTGCTCGTCGGCCAGGCCCGGCCACTTCAGCTTCGGCACGTTCGGGTCCGTTGGCGGTGTCGCCTTCCGCGTGCGGTTGAGGTAGGCCCGGTCGAACTCGGCCGGGTCCATCTTCTCCAGCTCGGCACGGATGATGTCCTCGGTGACCGTGTGCCCGAGCGCGGGGAGTGTCGCCCGCCAGGTCGCCGGATCGTCCCGGGGCATATCCGGGGGCGCATACCACTCGAAGTACGCGACGCTAGGGCGCTCTCCTGTCGCCCACAGGCGCTCGATGTGCTCGCGGCCGGCCTGGCGCTTCTTGTTCAGCCACACGGACTTCTCCGTGCCGCCTGCCGAGGCCCACCACAGTTGCGCCATAGCCCGGGTCAGCATCGCCGGGCTGAAAGCCTGCTCCAGGCGGTCGTCATCGTGCGCGAACGCCTCGTCGATGAACCCCATATCCAGCGGCGGGCCGTGCCCAGCTTTCTCCGTATTCGAGGTGATACCCATCCTCGACCGGGTCGCCGACCAGATGATCGCCTCGTTGCCGTTGCTCTTCCGGATGCGGGCCCGCTTCGCCAGCACGGAACTGGCGATCTTCTCCCAGAACTCATCCTCCCAGCGCGTCCGCGCCATGCCCCGGGTCTGCGCTGCGTAGATGATGTTCTGTCGCGGCCACGCCATCCCGCGGTGGCACTGGGCACCGAGGCAGAGCTCCGTCTTGCCCTGCTGCCGGGACACGGAGAGTCCCACTTCGCGGTGGGCAAAGAGCCCCGTTGCTGGGTCGATCTCGAGCGCCACGTCGGATACGTACTTCTGCCACGGCATCGGCGGTGCGCCGAGCGCGGCCATGACCTTCCACATCTTCGGGCCGAGACTGGGGAACTCCGGCCGGCGGGGGGTACCCCAACGGGGTGGGCACGTCAGCCCGTACAGGTCCAGGCACTGCGCGGCGAACTCCGGCGGTGGCGCCCACGTGTCAGACGGCTCCGAGGTCGCCGAGGTCGTCATCGTCGTCATCGTCCCCGGCCCGCCCCTCCACCAGCGCGGCCACCGTGGCACGCAACTCCCGCGCCAAGTTGGGGAGGATCCGCGGATCGTTCGGCACCTGCACCGTGGCCCCGCACTCCTCGCACGCCACCGGCCGCATCCCGTCCATCTGCCGGGCCAGCCGGAACGCCACTGCTGCGTGCGTCGGCTCCATGTCCTGCAGGTCGCCCAGCGCCTCGATGTCGTCGGCCAGCGCCGCTTCGACCGGCCCTGGGTCATCGGACCGGCCCTGGACCACAGCTACGGCCACCACAGGGGCGGGCACCTCGGCGTGGGGCAGCAGCGCGCTGACGCTCACCTGCAGCACGTCGGCCACGGCCACCAGGTCGTCGATGTCGATGCGTCGGGTGCCTGCCTCCATGCGGCTGACGATCGGCTGCGACACCGGGCGGCCGGCCAGGGCCAGGCGCTCGGCCAGGGCTTGCTGGTCCCACCCGCGGGCTTCCCGCAGCCGGGCAATCGCCTGGCCTGCGTGGACGCCTGCTTCGCCGATCTCCAGGGGCCTGGCTGCCATGGCATACCTCCCGCCGGGTCGGTCTCAGGGATCGCATACGGGCTGGTCAGGGCCGGGGGGAGAAAAATAAAAGCTGGGCGCGGGGCTGGGATGATGATCTCCCAAAAAATCCGGCCCGCTCCGAGCCTCTGACCTGCGACGATGCGGGTCCGATCAGGTGCCGCCGTGGTCTCTGGTGAGGTCGGCGAAGCTGGGCAGGTCTCCGGGCGGTACCCAACCGGTGGCCCACCCGCAGTTGCACGCGACGAGGGCGAGCCCGGTACTGCGGTGCTCCGCCCAGCGATCGCCTGTGGTCGCATCGCGCGGCCCGGGGCGTGTCTCGGTCTGCGTGCGGATGGTGAGGCGGTGCTCAAGGACCCACGGCCCCGCGGCTGTGCTGCTCATGCGTCTCCTCGGCCGATCAGTGCCGGGTCGGTGTAGGCGTCGACGAGGTCACGGGTGGGCAGAGGCTGTAGCCCGGCTGCGGCAGCGTCGTAGCCAGCGAGGGCCTCGCCTTCGACGGTGGCCTCATGCACGACGAGGCCGAGTTCGAGCGTCGGCAGTCCGTCGATGCCGGCTTCGAGGGTGAGGCCCCGGACACAGTGGCTGATGTCCTGGTCGTTCACGAGGATGGTGCCGGTTGGGCCGTTCAAGCTGATGCGCGTACTGCGCTGCATGCGTCCTCCTGGGTCAGGCGTACCAGTCACGCGAGGTGTTGAGCCGTGGGGCGGCTGCCTTCGCGCCCTTGGTGCCGTTGCAGTTCCTGCCGCAGGTGGGGCAGCGTTTGACTCCGTGGGCGGGTGCCCAGTTGTCGCGGTCTCGGGGGTCGGCTCCGGCTGCGACGGGGGTGACGTGGTCGATGACGTCGGCGGCCGGGTGGCCGCAGATGTGGCAGACGTCGTTGGCGGCGAGGAACGAGGCGCGGCCCTTGCGGTAGTCGTAGGCGGTGAGGTCCCGGCGGCCGGCCACGGCTAGTCCCGCGGGGGAAGCGGCCTGCTTCGTGCGACGGCGGGCGCAGCGGCTTCCGGGGTGGCGACGACCAGGCCGGGGTGTCGTACCAGGGCGTGCGAAGCGTCCCGGACCAGCTCGTCGGCCTCATCGCGGTGGAGGCCTCCGTCGATGAGCTCCTGGCGGAAGGCGAGCAGCTGCTGAGCGGTGGTGGCCATGGTGTCTCCCTGTGGTGGCCGGGCATGACGAAGGCCCCGTCCGTGGGGGCGGGGCCTGGGCTGTCGGCGGTGTGCGGGCACGCCGAACCTGGGGTCAGTGTTACAGGCGGTTAGAGCGCTGGTCAAGCTGCGTTGGTGTGCGTCGTGCTGGCCTTCTGTTCGACGAGGTGTACGGCGGCGTCCAGGTCGATGAGGACGCGGCCTTCGGCGTCGTAGCCGTGGTGGGTGAGGTGGCCGCGGTGGACCCAGATGCGGAGGGTGGCCGGCCGGGTGCCGGTGCGGACAGCGGCTGCGTAGATGTCGACGATCGGCATGTGCCCATTGTGGCGTGGGCGAGCCCCGCTCCCCAGGTGATTGGGGGCGGGGCTCGGTCCTCAGAATGAGGCTACTTCCAGGGAGTGACAGGCGAGGCTACGGCCGCCAGTCGTCCCGGTAGCCGGGGTGGTTGGCGTAAGGCAGGGCGAGCAGGCGCAGCGTGGTGCAGGGGTAGTACGGCCCGTCGCCCGTCAAGGTGCAGGACATGCAGACGTCGCCGTCCACGTACTCCTGTGTTCCTGGCGCGTGCAGGTCGAGCAGCCGCCGCTTGGCGTTGACCTCGGCGAGGACGCGGGCCGGGTCGTGGCGGGCAACATGCTCGGCCAGGTCGCCCGGGTCGCGCTTAACGTAGATCCGCTCCCAGCCGAGTGCGCCGTCCCCGCCGACGTTGACCGCGGTTACAGACTCGCCGGACCCCGACGCGTAGCTCAAGTGCCGAGGGCCGCGGGCTTCCCAATTCTGCTGATGGTCAGGCCATGCCCGCGCGGCTTGTTCGTCTTCGTCGAGGCGGTCGCGGAGGAACTGCGCCAGGTCGTCCATGGGGTCCATCATCCCTTCTTCGCCGTGCCGTTGCTGGCCTTCTCGTCGGCGCGCTTCTGCTGGGACTGCTCGTTGCGGCGGGCGAGGTCGCCGATGCTGATCTGCTTCTCCAGTGCCATGATGCGGGTCCTGTCTCGTGGTTGGGGATGGGGCCCGGGGCGGCCGGTCGCCTGGCAGTGATGCGGCCGCCCACGGGTGTGCTCAGTGGCCTGCGTCGTCTTCGTCGGCCGCCGCGTACAGGTCTTCGAGCGCCTTCGCGGCGCCCTGGGCCTCGGATGAGCCGGGGCCGTAGTCGTGGGCGGCCTGCCCCATTACGGCGATGGCGTCAGCGGTGCGGTCGAGGAATTCGGGGTCACGCATGGGGTCCTCCTGGGTGTGCGGTCCGGACTGCCCGGCTCCCCTCACCGCCCCTCTCACACGGGCGGATCGGGCAGCTCTGGCAGACCTCTACGGGCGGTCTACGGGCTGCTCTACAGCCTCTTCCGGCTGGTCTACAGCCCCTTCTGTATCCGTCTGACCTGCGTCTACATCCTCGGAAGGGGTGTCTACGGGGGCGGGGGAGAGGAGGGCCTTGATATCGGTGGCCTTGATGCCGCTGCGGCCGGTGACGGCGCCGATGCGGAGGCTCTTGGTGACGGTCACGTGGCAGTGGTTGAGGAGGGCCCGGAGCCGGGCGTCGTCGAGGTGCGCGGCAGCCGGGCGAGCCTGGAAGGCGGCGTACAGCTCGGCAAGGTGGATGCCGGGCCGGTCGCCGATGAGGTGCTGGATGCCGACGAGGAACCGGCGCTGCAACTCCTCTTCGGTGAGGGGGACAGGTCGCCCGGCCCGCCAGGCGCTGATTACCCAGCCGCCGGCCGCGATGGCGAGCAGTCGTGGCTCCTCGTTCGCGGCGCGCCACGCCATGAGGGCTCCGGCGGCCAGGCCGGTGGCCCGGGCCGCGACCACGTTCGGCTGCTTGGGGTGGTCGACGGCGATGGCCCAGGCCTTGAGGCTTGCCCACTTCGCGAGGTGCCCGCGGGCCAGGCGCCTCGGGTGGATGCGCTGTGCTGCCCACCGGGGCCGCCCGGTCCCGAACTCGGGGACGGGCGGCAGTTCGAGGGTGTCGGCCTCGGACTCGGTGGTCACTGTCAGGCGTTGCTGGCGAAGGTGGCGATCATCTGGGCGACCGAAGCGAAGAGCTGGCTGACCATGGCCCCGATTTGGGTGCCGGACATGGCCAGGCCGAGGCCGACGCAGACGAAGCCGGGGGCGAGGTGGAGCTTCTTGGTCTTGTCGCCGTGCTTGAACATCCACCAGGCGATTCCGCCGAGGCCGATGATGAGCAGGACGCTGATGGGGACGGATCCGCCTCCGCCGACGGCGGCCGGTGCGGCGATGGTGTGCTGGCTGGCGGTGTCGATGGCGGCGAGGAGCGACGTCTTCACGGTGTGGTCCTTCAGTACGAGAGGCCGACGATGGCGGCGGTGACGAGGAGGGCGGCCAGGACGGCGCGGGAGAGCAGGCGGTGGGCTCGGGACCCGTTGGGCAGCAGGGTCAGCAGGACGACCGCGCCGAGGCCGACGAAGAGGCCGTAGTAGCCGAGCGAGTGGTACGTGATCACGTGGCGCCGCCTTTCACCGGGCGGAGCTGGTCGGTGGCGCCCGTCGTGGCGCTCGGGTAGTACTCGGCAAACTGGGCGGCGCACTCGGTGAGCTGAGCCACGGTGGCGCACAGTTCGGCGTGCCAGCGCAGGGCCGTCTCATCGTCCGCGACGGTGTAGGCAGGCTTCGCCTCTTCTACGGCCTGAGCGGCGGCGCTCAGCTCTCGCATGGCCGTCTCAGTCTGCGCGCGCCGGTGCGCCACGCGCTGCGCGAATGTCTCAGCTGGCGCGTCGCACGCTTCGAGGTCGCGGCGCACCGTGTCCTTGCTGATGCCCATCTGCGCTGCGATGGCGCGGTTTGATGCGCCACCCTGCGCCAGCTGGCGCACATTCGCGCGCCGCTGCGCCAGGGTGAGTGTTCCAGTCATCGGCCGGCCTCTTTGTCGAGGGCGGCGACCAGCTGGCGGAGCTGCATCTCCAGGCCCACGGCGGCGCGAATCATCTCGTCGCGGTCGTGCAGGTTCGCGATGGCCTTCTCATCGAGGACCGCGCGGGCGTGCCGGAGGGCGACCTCGACGGACGGGACGTAGCTGCGGGCGTCCGTCTCCGGGTCGTGGAGCGGGGTGTACGAGGTGGTCTCGGTGTTCATCCGGCGCTCACCCCCTGCTCGATGAGCCGGAGGAGCGCGGCGTACTCGCCGCGGGTCTGGCCGGGGCGGACACGGGGTGCGGCGGCGAGCAGGTTCTGCTCGGCGGTGAACGCAGCTTCGGTGGGTCCGTGCAGTTCCTCGGAGAGGACGAGGGCGCGGCCGCGGCGGATCTCGTCGCGCATCTCGGCGTTCGGTCGCTGGGTCTCCAGGGTCTCGGCGAGTTGGCCGAGGAGGAGCAGGGTGTCGTCGCTGAGGACGAGGGGCGTCGTCATCGGGCACCGCCGGTGGGGCGGATGCTGCCGGTGACGCCGGCATCGGTGACGCGCACAGTGGTGGTGCGGCCGGCGTGGCGGCGGATGATGCCGACGGCGATCGGGCGCCGGTCGGACGGGGTGCTGCTGGGCGCAGCGGGCATGCGAAGATGCCGAAGGTCCATGACGAGGTCTCCACTCGTTGTGGGCAAGTGCCGGAGCGTTGACCCGCTCCGGAGCGTTGGGGTCGGGTGACGCGGCCGCCCTGGGTGTTCCACCACCCGGGAGCTGTCGCCCGGCCCCTCTCCTATGTGGTTGTCGAGCCCGTGGGCCCGTTCTTCTTGATCGCCGCGTCAACGGCGTTCCAGCTTTTCCCGAGTTCCCTGGCCACATCGGCCACGGTCCCGAGCTCGGCTACGCCGTCGAGCAGGGCGAGCGCTCTTCGTTTGGCGGACTCGGACACGAGGATCTGCAGCTGTTCCACCAGCTGGTCCTCCCCGCGGACCCGGTCCCGCCATGGGATCGCGTTCACAGGGAGGACACTATCTAAGCCAGGGTTAGACGTCAAGCGTCTACGCCGCAGCGTCCTGGTCGACGAGCACCTTCAGCCCCACCCACGTCGCCGGCGGATACGTCATCCGGCACCAGGAGCACGTCACCACCCGCTCGCCCGGCCCGAGTCGCAGCACCGCGCCGCAGACCCCGCCATCGTCGAACTGGGCCGGGCACTTGCCCACGCGGATTCCCTGCTCGGTCGGGGCAGCCGGACGGATGATCGAAGACACCGACCGGGCCAACTCCCTGACCTCCGTGGCGAAATCCCCAGCCTCCGACCACGACACGGCGATCCATGGCAGGTGCCCCAGCAGTTCGCCGACCGCCCGGTCGACGCGGCCCTCGGGGTTCCCGGTGTGCGGCTGCTCGGGCCGACCACGCTCGTGGCGGACGGCGTCGACCCAGGACTCCAGCAGGGAAGCCATGCCACCGGGGCCGCGGATGTCGAGGACGTCGAGGGTGACGGGGATGGGCGCCGGGCCTCCCTTCCCGGACCGGCCCTGCCCGACGCTGACCGATGGGGTGAGCAGCGGAGCAAGACCTCGGTACAGCGTCGGCAGGGCTTGCAGCCGGACGTGGGTCGACTTGGTGCAGCCGGGGCAGAGGTAGCCGCCCATGGCGTCGTGCTGGGTGCAGAGCTGGCAGAGGTCCACGATGGCTCCTGGTGCGATGGGGCTGGGTTGGGCTGGGGTGGCCGCCCGGGTGTGGGGGTCCGGGCGGCCTGTGGTTCAGCGGGTCGGGTAGTGGTGCCGGATGATTTGCTGCTCTAGCTCGTCGAGCCGAGCGTGGACGGTCTCGATCCCTTGGTGCAGCTGGTCGAGTTCGGCCGGCAGGATGACGCCGCGTCGGGCGCGGTCGACGAGGTGGAGCAGCAGCTGCTCGCGGGTGAGGGGGCGGGCTTCGTTCACCGGGTCACGTCCTTTCCGTCCCACCAGGACCGTGATTCGGTGCCCTTCTGCTTGGCGTCGCGGTGCGGGTAGGTGTGGCTGGGGCTGCGCTGGCAGGTGTGTTCGTCGAAGCGGTCGCCGCAAGTAGTGGCGCGCTGCTTGAGGTACGCCTTGAACTCGCTAACTGCCTGCTGGTCCCCGGGGCTGAGGTGAACGTTCGGGTTGTTGCCGCAGCGAGGCCCGACCGTGGCTCCCTCTTCGTGGTGGCGGGTCATCAGCGGGTCCCCTTCCGGGAGGTCCTGGTGGGCTTTCGCCGCTCGTCCCAGCGGGCGAGGATCCATGAGGCGGTGAGGCTGGCGGCGGCGATGGCCCACCAGAGGGCGGTTCGGGTCAGGTATTCGCTCACAGGGTCGGCTCCTCGGTGTCCCGCACGTAGCCGTAGGCCTTGCCCATGTCCCAGAACCGGCACTCGGGGATGGGGTCCACTCCGAGGCGCACGATCTGCTTGCGGGTTGCGTCGCAGGCCTTGCAGCTGACGAGGTGCTGGCCGTCGCTGGTGGGGTCGGGTTCGAGGACCGGACGGTGCTGCTCGCAGAGTTCGACGAGGATTCGAGGCGGCTGCGGGGTCGGCTCCTCGGCCGGGGCGGGGGTGGGCTGCTGCGCTTCGGCGGCCAGGCGGCGGAGCTCGTCCTCGATGAGTCGTGCGCCACGGACTGCGCCTGCGTGGTCGGCAGAGTCGCGCGGTGTCCGGCGAAGGAAAGCTGCGGCCTCCAGCCAAGCGGCGGCCCGGCCCTCTGGCTGGCCAGCGCGGCGCAGCAGTTCGTCGAGAGCACCGGCTGTGCCGGGGTAGCCCTTCGCGACGATGAAGTTGCGGAGCAGCACGGACGGCATCTCTACCTCGCACGTCGCCCCGCAGTACTGGTGATCACCCGCCGCGTGCAGCCGCTCGGCCTCCTCCCGGTCCGTGCGCTCCCCGTCGGCCTCGGGCTGCCCGGCCGCCTCACGGATCGCCTTGACGACCCGCTCCACGTCGTCGAGCCGGACGTACACAATCGGCTCCGGGTCCGAGGCTTCCTCGTTGAGCACGATGCCGAGAGCCACGACAGGGACAGTGCCCGTGTAGGTGGACGCGGTGACGGGGGCGATGCCCAGCGTGTGGCCGTAAGCCTCGGTCGGATCGACGTAGCGGTACATCTCAGCTGCGGGGTCGGTGGTCACGGTGTGTCTCCGGTGTGTGTGGTGGGATGCTGGGCGGTGGGGCCGGGCCTGGTATGAACAGGCCCGGCCTTCACGCGACAGAGGCGAGCAGGGAATCAAAAACCGAGGTGGCGTGCGCCGTGTCGATCAGGTCCGCGACCTCGCCAGCCGTGGCCTGCTTCGGTACTGCGATGCCTCGGCGGCGGCACAGGCCGAGCTGGCGGGGACTGGGCTTGCCCGCACGCCAGCGGGCACCGCGGCTGACGAACGCTTCCGGGGCGAGGACTCGGGCCTGCTGTTCCAGCCACGCCAGCGCGTCTCCGAGCGGGCGGGCGATGTCCTCGCGCGGCAGCTGGACACCGCCGTTCGCAGTCCAGCGGCGCATCCGGTACAGCCGGTCGCCGGGGTCGCGGTCCAGGAACAGGAGCATCGAAGAGGACGCGCGGATGAACCAGGTCCCGGAGGGGGTGCGCAGCCAGCAGATGGACGAGCCACCGAAGAGGCTGATCTCCTCGGCCTTGATCTGCGCGGCCAGTGCGCGGCGCTTCTCCGTGGCCTGGTGCGCCTCAGCGACCTGCCGCAGGCTCCGGCCCTCCTCGGCCTGCCCGATCTCCCGCTCGGTGAGGTCGACCATCGACGCCAGCTTGTGGCGGCTTGCGGCGCCCATGACGTCGAGCAGCAGGGCGTCCTTCTTGCCGGGGGCCGGGCGGAGGCCGCGGCCGACCATCTGCACGTAGAGGCCGGGGCTCTTGGTCGGGCGGGCCACTACGACGCATGACGTCTTGGGGGCGTCGAACCCCTCGGTCAAGACCTGGCAGTTGGTGAGCACCTGCACGTCGCCTGCCTCGTACCGGGCCAGAGTGGCGCGGCGCTCGTCCCGGCCCATGTCGCCCCAGACGGCGGCCGCGCTGATGCCGGCCGCCTGCAGCGAGGCGGCGGCGCCCTGCGCGGTGGCTACGGTCGGGGTGAAGACGACGCCCGGCCGGTCCGCCGCGTGGTCGACGTATGCCTTGGCGATGGCGTCCAAGGCGCCGGAGTCCTCCAGCGCCTTGCCGAGCTGGCCGTCGATCAGGTCGCCGCCGCGCGTCTTCACTCGGTCGAGGTTCAGGGTGTCGACGGTGATGGACTTGCCGCGGATGTCGCAGAGGTAGCCGTCGCTGATCATGTCGAGGATGTCCATGCGGAAGACCACGTCCGCCCAGACCTCGGCCAGGCCGCCGTCGGTGCGGGTCATTGTCGCCGTGAAACCTGCCACGGGTACGCCGTCCCAGGCGCCGAAGTGCCTAAGCACCTCCATGTAGGTGGGGGCGGCGGCGTGGTGGCACTCGTCCACGATGATCAGCCCGATGTCGCGGATTGCCTCACGGCGTCGCGGAACGGCCAGGGTCTGGACGCTGGCCACGATCACGTCAGCGTCGTGGTGGTCGTCGCGGGCGGCCTTGACGATGCCGACGCGTAGCAGCGGGTCGACGGTCAGGAGCTTGGAAGCAGCCTGCTCGAGCAACTCCTCCCGGTGGGCGATGACGAGGACGCGTCGACCGCCGAGGCTGTCGAGCATTTGGTGGGCCAGCGTGCTGAACACGACGGTTTTGCCGGCGCCGGTGGGGAGGACGACGGCCAGACGGTTCGTTCCGCTGGCCCATCCCTTGCGCAGCGCCTCGATGGCGTCGAGCTGGTAGGGGCGGGGGGTGAAGGACATGGGGCACCTCGATTCGGTGGAGGGAAGAGAGGGGCGGTACGCACTGCGTACCGGCTGCGTACCGGCTGCGTACCAGGGAAAAAGCGGCTTTGACCTGCTGTTATCTCTCTCAAGAGACCTAGTGGTACGCAGGTACGCAGAAACAGACAGGGGTCTATGTGTGCGCACCCGCACACGCGCACCCGCATGCGCACACGCACGCGCACCCACGTCCGAGCGGTGCCATTTCCTGGCGAGCGCGTACCGCCCGGAATGCGGCCCGGGATATACGCCTGACCTGCGAAGACGTGACTGCCGGGGTGGTACGCACTCAGTGCGTACCACCCGCTCGGCGGCCCTCATGCCGCCTCGTCCTGCTCGCCGAAGGCGATGCCCTCGGGCGTGAACGCCAGGCACTTGGCTCGTGCGCCGTCGAACCGCTTGGGCACGAGGTGCGCCGGCCGCTGGCTTTTCAGCGTCTCCAGGTACCCGGCGTCGACCCAGCTGCCGACAACGGCGTCGAGGCTGTAGCCCGCCTCGGCCAGGATCTTGCGGACCCGCTCGGGCAGCAGAGCGACCTTGACGACGCCTGTGGCTTTGTCCAGTGAGCTGACGCCCAGCCACCCGGAGAAGGGGGGGCGCTCTCCCATCGCAGCCCGGGTGGTGGTGTAGAGCTCGTGGGCGTGGCCGGCCACGTACTCCCGCAGGACGTCCATGGCCATCTCGGGCCGGTTGTCGGTGCGGTTGTGGGCGGTGAAGAGGCCCCGCCATACGTCGTGGCCGAGCGGTTCGTAGGGCAGCAGGCCCCGCCTGCACGCCAGGGTCTCGGCGAGCACGAGGGCGGCAACCATCGGGGCGCGCCGGTTGGTCATGTCGCCGTCGCCACGGAACTCGTCGATCAGGGAACGGTGGTGTTCTTTCAGCTTCTCTCGGCCCTTGGGCTGGGCCAGGCCGCTGAGGATGTAGCGCACGAACTCGGGTCCGGCGTGCCCGTGGTTGGCGAGGACGCCTTCGCGGGCGGCGGCGGCGGTCGGCCCACCGCCTTCGCCGAACGGGGCGATTGTCGTGCCGAGGATGCGGGCGGCGGCGCCCTGGCTGGTGGTGAAAGAAAGGGCCGGGCGCTCGCCGGAGGACAGGAGGATCGTCTCCCAGGGCAGCATGTTGCCGAAGGCGCCCCCGGACCGTGCTTTCCCGTGGTTCATCGGCAGCTGGTAGAGGACCTCGTCGATGAGGCTGTCGTCTGTGACGGCCATGGTCTCGTCGAAGACGGTGATGATTCCGCGGACCAGGTTCAGCCGCTTCTCGATCGCGTACAGCGTGGTGCGCCAGTTGGACATGGCGCTGGCGTGCTCGGACGGATCCGCCCACACGCTGAGTGCGCACTGCAGGGCGGTCGTCTTCCCCTTCGTGGACCGGCTGGAGATGTCGAGGGTGAACGAGTTCAGGCCGAGGGGGCGCAGCAGCGGGGCCGCGAGGGCGGCGGCCACTGCGACGCGCGGCACCGGGTAGTCCTCCAGCTTTCCGATCGTGCTCTGCCAGGCGTCGAGGCTGCCCTTCGGGGCGTGCGCGCGGGCCGGGCCTCGCTGCTCCTCGAAGGCCGTGTCGACCTTGATGCCCTCGGTTGGGGAGGAGATGAACGTGCCGTCGTCCTGCCAGCCCAGCCACCGGCCCAGCTGCTCGGACGGGATGCGGTGGACGTTTTCAGCCTCGAACTCGGCCAGCCACTTTTCGACGGCTCGGGCGTCCCCTTCGACTGCGGGCAGGCCGGCGGCGCCGAGGTGCTCGATGAGTTTCCGCCCGCGCTTAGCGGTCTCGCGGCTGACGATGCGGGAGATCCGGCGCGGGTGCCCGAGGCTCTTGTCGATCCACGAAAGCTCGACGTACTGGTCTCCCTCGGGGTCCTCGAACGTCGCAGTCACGACGAGGGGCGCGAAGGTGACCTTGTTCCAGCTCTCGCCGCTCTGGCTGAGCACCTCGACACCGATGTTCGTGACCCGGTAACCGAAGGGCGTCCGGACTGCGGCGGGTAGTCCGAAGGTGCTGTCGTATCCGAAGCTTTCCGGATCGCCTTGCTCCGTCGGGTGGGCTTCGGCAGGCGCTTCCTGAGCGGGCAGGTCAGGCGAGGACGCCGGTGCAGGCACGGTCGGAGCCATGCGTTGGGTGGCGCCTACCAGGGCGGGGCGGCGGTCTCCGTAGTTCAGGAGAGCCAGGGCGCGAGCGGCTGCCTTGTGGTCGCTGTTGTGGTTCAGCAGGGCGTAGGCACCGAACTTGCTGTACGGCACCTCTGCCTGGAACTCGGAGCCCGTGGCGAAGACGTAGAGCCGGTCGACTCCGCCTCGCCCGGTGGTGGCCTTCACTCCACCGACGCCGTCCGCCCAGCCCCAGCGCGTTTCAGTGCCACGGGTGTTGATGGGACGAAAGACGCCTTTGAGGACGTCTTTCCATTCGGCTCGCGCTTCGAAGTCATCGCCGGGCCGGAGGGATCCGTCAGGGCGGGGCGCAGCAGGGCGAGGTGCGGTCTTCGCGACGGTGGGCCGGGGCAGCTTGTCAGCCATGCGGCAGACGTCACGGATGGCGTCCATGGTGTCGGCGTCGATGACGGGGATGGTGTCTGGGCCGCCCGCCACCCGGAGGTAGGGCCTGCCCGTGGCGTGCACGGTTCCGCCCGAGGGCTCGACCAGGCCGTAGCCACCTTCACCGCGCGTCTCGACGAGGACACGGACGATGCGAGCGTCCGGCTTCTCGCGGAGCCGCTGCCGGTCGGTGTCGGTGTACTCGTCCTCACGGGCCAGGCGTGACGCCAGCTTGGTGTTACCCGGGACGTCACCACCCTCGACACGGATGCGGTAGTGCCGGCCGCCGGAGGGCGACTCTGTCACCCAGCCCCCGAGGATCGCGGCCCACGGTTTGCCGAGGCCGTTCGCCTCCATGTCTTCGGTGACGTCCTTGAGGACGCCTTCGCGGATGGCGACGCCCTCGAACTCGATCAGCTCGACGTTGCCCGATACAGCGCCGTACACGATGGCGATGCCGCGCGGCTTACTGCCGGTGAACCACTGGTCGTGCTCTTCCGAGCTGGTGCGCACGACCTTGTAGCGCATCCAGGAAACAGCGGGCATCTTGCTGCCGTCGGCCTTGATGGGGAGTACGCACAGCCCGGCGTCGTGGTACTCCCGGGCGGCGGCCCGCATGTCGGGGGTCTGCGCGTCGATCACTGGTGGGTCTCCTGGCGTGCGGGGCAGACGGCCCGGTGGGCATCGGGGGCAGTGGCGTTGAAGGCGGCGACGGCTGCCGCGCCGGTGACGATCTCGCTGCGGTAGTTGCAGGGGACGCACTCGTAGCGGGCACGGGGCGGGCGGTGTGTCTCTTCGGGGCCGCGGTCATTGCCGAAGTCCACGAAGAGGGCCGCGATCACGCGCCGGGGGGCCGGGGCCCGGCGGCCGGGGGTGTTGGCC